>JAUVCH010000103.1 GCA_030595795.1 Gammaproteobacteria bacterium | reverse complement strand
GTACTAACATCCGACTTCTCAGACGCTGAGGCCTTGCGCACTGAACTCGTTCATCACGCACCCAAGTTTGGCAATGACGATGAATCCGCAGATCGGATTGCCCGCACCCTGTTTGATCGCCTGGTTTACGACTCCTTCGATCAGGATGACCGAAATGAGCTGGTCACCGCCGTTGGCCTGCATTTAGCTCGCATCATGCAGGATAATCGTATCGATGCTAATGGCCCGGGTCAGTATACGACCGAGTATCTGCAATTGCTGAATCAGCGAATTGGTGAGTATTCATCCTGCCAGTTTGACGAGACCGAAGGCCCCAGCTTTGTATTCCTGCGCTTACTGGGTGATCATGTGACCAGCAGCATGGGAGAACGTGATGCCAAATGGATTACTGGCTACATCATCGATATTATGGGTAATCAAATGTTTAAAAGTTTGTCCCGACTGTTGCCGGGATTACTCGATCCGGCCCAAAAAGAACCCAGCGAAGAAAGCTTGTTGCGTCGTAAAAATCTAGACCAATAGATCACCCTTTGACCCTTAGTCTTTCACGCTTTCCATCACAACGAATGTGGAGGTTTGTTTTACATGCGGCAAGGTAGATATTTTCTCTCCCAGTACGGTTCTGTAAGAATCCATATCTCCGGTTCTTATTTTTAATAAGTAATCAAAATCACCCGCTATCATATGGCATTGTTCGACTTCATGAATTTGTGTGACGGCTTTATTGAAGGCTTTTAAAGCGGTCGATCGCGTGTCACTAAGTGTGACTTGCACGAAGGCAATATGGTGGGCCCCCATTTTTCTGTGGTCCACCTGAGCACGGTAGCCCAGGATATAGCCATCGCTTTCGAGTCTGCGCATGCGAATCTGGCAGGGGGTTTTGGACAATCCCACCCGCGAAGATAGTTCGGTTAGGGTGACGCGGGCATTATCTTCCAGTTCCTTGATTATCGACCGATCAATCCTGTCCAGCATAAAAATAACCTGTTAGTCAAATATTCTATAATTACCTAATTAACGGTCATTTTATCTTCATTAAATGTTTTTAATAGATTTAAAGGATATTTAATCAAGAAAATATAGACGTTAATTCTGTCGGGCGGGGGTAGAATCAGGGCATATATAAAATATTATTCAAAGGGATCGACAAATGAATGAAACCGTCAACGTTATTCCCAGCTTAAAAACCGATGGCTTACGCGAGAAGATAAGGACTAACTATTTGCTGGATGAAGCGACCGTCATTAGACAATTGATCTCGCAAAGTGATTTTACCGACGAAACACGAAACCGTATTAGCGACAGAGCTGCTGATTTAATTCGCACAGTACGAAGTTCCAGCATACCGAGCATCGTGGAAAAATTTTTAGCCGAATATGGCTTAACCACTAAAGAAGGCGTGGCCCTGATGTGCCTGGCTGAGGCTCTGTTGCGGGTGCCCGACTCGCTGACCATCGACGAGTTAATAGAAGATAAAATATCTCATGGCAACTGGGGTGATCACCTTGGACATTCAGATTCTCCTCTAGTGAATGCTTCGACCTGGGCTTTGTTACTAACCGGAAAGGTAATCGGTCCAGAAGATGAAAGGGGTATGCGTTTTACTTTGCAAGGCCTGGTGAAAAGATTGGGCGAACCGCTGGTGCGCACAGCAGTCGGTCAGTCGATGAAGGAGTTAGGCCGTCATTTCGTACTCGGCACCAATATTAAGAAAGCCATGACTCGAGCAACCGAGCTGGAGTCAAAGGGATACACTTATTCATACGATATGCTCGGGGAAGCCGCACGTACCGAAGCCGATGCGAGACGCTATCATCTGGCTTATTCGGATGCGATTACAGCGCTTTCGACAGCTTGTCGGCATAAGGACATCCGGCAGAACCCCGGAATTTCGGTCAAGCTCTCTGCCTTACATCCCCGGTATGAAATCGCCCAGCATCAGCGTGTTATGGACGAGCTTGTAGCTCGTACCAGTTCTCTGGCAATGCTCGCTCGATCTGCGAATATGGGCTTTAACATCGATGCCGAAGAGGCCGACCGGCTAGATATTTCGCTGGAAGTGATCGAACAGTTGCTTTCTAACCCGGCGTTAAAAAACTGGGATGGATTCGGCGTCGTGGTTCAATCCTTTGGGCGTCGTGCCTCGCAGGTACTGGATTGGTTATATGAGTTGGCGAACAGGCTCGACCGAAAAATTATGGTTCGGCTTGTCAAAGGGGCCTACTGGGATACTGAAATAAAACGTGCTCAGGTGCTTGGCTTAAGCGATTACCCGGTGTTTACGCGAAAAATAAATACCGATATTTCCTATCTCGCCTGCGCTAAACAGTTGCTTGCTATGACTGACCGGATTTACCCGCAGTTTGCAACGCATAACGCGCATTCGGTAGCTGCGGTTCTTGAACTTGCTGAAACTCGTAATATAGACTTTGAAAGCTTCGAGTTCCAACGTCTGCACGGTATGGGCGAGGCATTGCATGATTTCGTCGTCAAACAGCAAAAGGCCCGTTGTCGTATCTATGCACCAGTCGGAGAACACCAGGACTTGCTTGCCTATCTGGTGAGACGGCTACTGGAAAATGGCGCCAATAGTTCTTTCGTCAACCAAATTGTCGATACCAGTATTTCGCCAGAAGAGATAGCACGAGATCCGTTTGATCAACTACAGGCGTTGTCTGCCGAGGTAACCAATCCAAATATAAAATTGCCAGCAAATATTTATAGCGACAGGCGTAATTCCAGAGGTTGGGACATCACCGACTACCTGGAGATCAATCGGATACATCAACAAAGGGAACGTTATCGTGAGAAACAATGGCAGGCTGGAGTTAGTGGCCCTGACGGAGAGCTGGTTGAAATAATTAACCCGTCCGACAGGAATGACCGTGTTGGTCAGGTTTATATGGCTTCGGAGGCACAGGTTGGTGCTGCTATCAAGCAAGCATCGGCAGGATTTCAGAATTGGCAATCAACACCGGTAGAAGTTCGTGCAGAATGTATACGTCGTGTCGCTCATTTATACGAAGCGAATGCCGAGGAACTTTTCGCCTTGCTTGCTCGCGAAGCTGGCAAAAGCTGGCTAGATGCCGTCGGGGAATTACGCGAGGCGGTGGATTTTGCACTCTATTATTCGAATCAGGCTGAGACTCTCAGTGAAACGGGTGAAGCACGGGGCATTATCGTTTGTATATCGCCTTGGAATTTTCCGTTGGCAATTTTTAGCGGGCAGATATTTGCGGCCATTGTTGCCGGAAATGCGGTGATTGCCAAACCGGCCGAGCAAACCAGCTTAATCGCAGCCCGTGCGGTATCTCTCATGCACGAAGCAGGTATACCCAAAGACGTCATTCAGCTTTTACCAGGCACGGGTGCGGTGGTCGGTGAAGCTTTAAGCAGAGATTCCCGAGTTGCGGGCATTTGTTTCACTGGTTCGACTGCCACGGCGTTGCGCATTAATCGAAATATGGCGCAGCATCTCGATGCCTCGGCACCTTTGATTGCAGAAACCGGTGGCCTGAATGCCATGATTGTAGATTCGACAGCCTTACACGAGCAGGTGGTGCGCGATGTTTTAGCATCGGCCTTTCAAAGCGCAGGCCAAAGATGTTCGGCTTTGCGCATGCTGTATATTCAAAAAGATGTTGCAGACAAAGTGTTGGAAATGCTATTCGGAGCGATGGACGAATTACAGGTGGGTAATCCCTGGAATTTAGATTGCGATGTCGGCCCGGTAATCGACGACGCAGCTAAGAATAAAATAGAACAGCACTGTTTAGACATGGAAAAGGCAGGGCGCTTGCTGAAGAAAATCGATATTCCCCGCGATGGTTTGTACGTCGCGCCCACCGTCATAAAGGTTGATGGCATCGAGCAACTCGAAGAAGAAATCTTTGGCCCGGTACTGCACGTAGCGACTTTCGAGGCTAGTGAAATTGATGCTGTGGTTGATGCCGTCAATGCCAAAGGCTACGGCCTGACTTTCGGTATTCATACTCGCGTTGATAATCGCGTCGAACAAATTGTCAGCCGTATTAAAGCAGGCAATATATACGTCAACCGAAATCAGATCGGGGCAGTTGTCGGTACTCAGCCGTTCGGCGGCGAAGGCTTGTCTGGAACAGGGCCGAAGGCGGGTGGGCCACATTACCTGCCACGTTTTATGCGGTTTGAAACCGAGACATTGAATGAAATGGAATATACAAAAGTGACGGGTGATGTTGTCCAGGCAGCGGTTGATGAATGTGCGAAATTTAAGATAACTTCAAAAGAAGGTTTGACAAGGAAAATATCTATTCTTGTTGACCAGCTAGATATCGAATTATCTGAGATACCAGTCCATGCAGTTTGTGATATGCCTGGGCCCACAGGCGAAAGCAATCAATTGTCTTCGCACCCGAAAGGCTTAGTGCTATGCCTTGGCCCTGGCCGTGATCTGGCTATCAGGCAGGCTATGTCGGCGCTTTATCTTGGAAACTCGGTGGTCATTGTCAGCAACGGGCTGGCAACTGATTTGAAAGTTATCAACGATTCAGCCTTGCCTATAAAAGCTATCGAAGGAGGCATCGAAGCCGAATCACTTTCCTTGTTAAACGGTTTTCAGGCTGTTTTATGCCAGGAAGATAAAAAGGCAATGAAAAATTATCGGTTAGCACTGGCGAAACGCGAAGGCCTGATAATTCCTTTAATAAACGAAATTCGTGCGGACAGGCTGCTTATCGAGCGGCACTTGTGTATCGATACTACTGCTGCGGGTGGTAATGCCAGTTTAATTGCTGCGGGTAGCTAGCCAATCACCCTATAAAACTCGCTACCCTGGCAACCCGCACAGGGAAGGATATGACTACTTTTAGAAAAATGGACGTGTTTACCGCAGCTATTGCAACTCAAGGTTCCCGCGCTGCAAATTTCACCGCTGTGATAAACACTTGCCTGATGATCTTCATTTTCGAAAGCACGAAAGTCCAGCCAGGTTTTATCGGCGGCCTTCGCGACCAGATCGATTAAACGATCTTCAACCACGGTCAGATCAAAGCTCAACCAGTCTTTCAGCTCCTTCTGCTGCTGGTTAATGGCTTTGTTGGCCTTGTGTAAATCGCGTTTAAGCGCTTTCGCCAGACTGTCGGATTCTTCCTGCGAAAGGGCATAGATGTCACGAGCGACTTCTTGCGCGTTATGAATCATTTCTTCGACGCCGGGGCCTATTGCTTCTTCGGCGTCGTGTATAGACTGACTAACACTTTCAACCATATGCTCGAAAGCCTTAACCAGTTTCTCGTTGTCTACCTTGAATGCCATAGGTCACCCGATTGATTCCGTAAAGCTATAGTTTATCCGATATGTTGTTGGTTGGACATGATCAGGCTCAAGGTGATGGTTTTTTGGTATGGTTTTGGATGTGTGGTAAATGTTTTAGCTATAGACTGCTTTTAGTATTAACAATATTTTGAAACTCCATGAACCTAATCTACCGCAAGGCAACAAAAAAAGATCTCAAAAATCTAGTCAACCTACTAGCAAATGATGAACTAGGCACCACTAGAGAAGATACCTCCACACCCCTGAATCAACGATACATAGACGCATTTTACGATATCGACAAAGATCCAAACAATGAGCTAACTGTCGTCGAGTGCGATGACGAGTTGGTAGGAATGTTGCAGCTGACGTTCATTTCCTATTTAACTCATACAGGCTCCTGGCGATGTTTAATCGAAGGCGTACGAATTGCCGAAAACTATCGGGGACAGGGGCTAGGCTCAGAGTTCATCCGATGGGCCATAAATCGGGCGAAGGAAAGGAATTGTAGTATCGTTCAGCTAACCTCCGACAAACAACGCCCAGGCGCTTTGAAATTTTATGAAGCACTTGGATTCAGAGCCACTCATGAAGGCTTTAAACTCAAAATATGAATCGTGACTCCCAGAACTGGTAACATAGACGAAAATTCCCTGACTAAATTCGAATGCAACAAAACTCTGAAAACAGTCTGATCAAATGGTGGACAAAGCTCAATAAGCTCCCCGCTGGCGACCGATTGTTTAGTATCTTCCTGGGATTTTATGCACCCTATAGCGGTTCGATTTCGGCCAGGGTTGAAGCGCTCTCTCCAGGTCAGGTCCAGGTGTCGATCCGTGATTGCCGTAAGGTGAGGAATCATCTGAAATCGATCCATGCGATTGCCTTGATTAATCTGGGTGAAATTGCCACGGGCTTGGCCGTGTTGTCAACTATCCCGGATAATATGCGCGGCATCGTGCTAGGACTTGAAGCCGAGTATCTGAAGAAGGCTCGTGGCAAATTAACGGCTAATGCGTCTTTCGAACTGTCCGCCGAGAATGACGATAACTCACCGGTGAAAGTAACAGCAGAAATCTTTGACCAACAGGGTGATCTGGTAACCCGTGTACACGCTACCTGGTTACTGGGGATGAAAAAATAACGTGAGCGAATATCAACTACCAGTAACCGCGCAAAAGTTCGTTGATTTACTGGGGATCGATTACCCGGTCATTGGCGGCCCGATGTGCCCCTGTAGTAACCCGGAACTAGTTGCCGCTGTTTCTGCTGCGGGTGGATTAGGGGTTTTGCAGCCGATTTCTATGACTTATGTTTATGGTCACGATTTCAGGGAAGGTATCCGCTTAGTGCGCCGATTAACCGATAAACCGATTGGCCTGAACGCTTTGATTGAGAAATCATCGAAGAAGTATCAGGAGCGAATGTCGCAATGGATTGATATTGCCCTCGAAGAAGGTATTCGCTTTTTCGTCACCTCGTTGGGTAAGCCAGATTGGGTAGCCGAGCGTGTTCATGCTGTTGATGGACTGGTTTATCACGATGTAACGGAATTAAAGTGGGCGAAAATTGGTCTGGATAATGGCGCTGATGGTTTAATTTGTGTGAATGATCGGGCTGGGGGCCATGCTGGTGCTCGATCGGTTCAGGCGCTTTATGATGAGCTTGAATCCCTGGATGTGCCTCTGGTATGCGCGGGTGGCGTTGGCGATTCTCAGGGGCTGGGCGAAGCACTGAATATCGGTTATTCGGCCTGTCAGCTAGGGACTCGTTTTATTGCCAGTAGCGAATGTCAGGCTAGCGATGTTTATAAAAAGGCGATCATCAAAGCCCGTGAATCAGATATTGTGCTTTCGGAGCGAATCACCGGGGTGCCTGTTGCCGTTATCAATACCGACTATATTAAGAAAAGTGGTTTAAAATCCGGCTGGCTGGCACGGTGGATGCTATCGGGTAATCGCAGTAAGCACTGGATGCGGACGATTTACGCGTTAAAGTCGATCTGGCAACTCAAAAAATCTTCGCTGGATGAATCGGGTGAACGCGATTACTGGCAGGCGGGCAAGAGTGTTGCCGGTATTGATTCGGTTCAGTCCTGTGAGCAGATTATGAATAATTTGATGGAAATTTTCAGGACCAAAAAACCATGAATACAAAATTAATATATATACACGACCCAATGTGCAGCTGGTGTTGGGGTTTTGCCGATACTTACGAAACCCTTGTCAGTCATTTGCCTGAAGAAGTAGAAGTAACCAGGTATCTCGGTGGACTGGCCTCGGATACCGATCAACCAATGCCGGAAGCGATGCAGCAGATGCTTCAACAAACCTGGCAACGGATTGAGCAAATGATTCCGGGGAAGCATTTCAATTTTGACTTTTGGACTAATTGTGAACCGCGCCGCGCCACTTATCCAGCCTGCCGGGCAGTTATTGCAGCTCGAGAGCAGGGTGAACAATACGATTCATTGATGACACAGGCTATACAGCGAGCCTATTACCAGCAGGCAAAAAATCCCTCAGAAAATGAGACTTTGATCGAGTTGGCAGATGGGCTTGGGCTGGACAAGAACAGGTTTGAACAAGTGCTGGTGGCGAAAGAAACCCAGCAACAGCTACTCGATGAAATCGAGACTGCGGAAGCTATGGGGGTTAACGGATTTCCTAGCCTGCTGTTACAGCACCAGGGCAGGCTGGAGCCGGTATTAGTTAATTACACCGATGCTAATGCCATGCTTCGTCAAATAGAGTCGGGCTTGTCGCTTTAGAAATTTGTAGCTTTAGAAAATTGCATCTCTGATTTCCTCAACCTCGATAATGCCACCTGACATATCAATTTCTTCGATACTATCTACCATACCGAGACGATGAATTGCGGATACCCCATCCTGATCGACGTTACTGAGCGGCCCCTGGCCGCCAGCAGTGGCCTGAATCAAAGCTACCTGAACAATATCGGTATAATCGGCCTTGCCATTATTGCCATCGCGATGAATATCCAGGTGTTCAGCGGGTACTTGAACCATGTGATCGCTAAAGTCCCAGCGTTTTAATATTTCACTGCCTACCACCGGATAAATCTCTTCGATTAATTGATCGAGGGCGGACTTATCATTAATTAAATTGGGATCATCTTCGGCTTTAACCAGGATTGGTGATATACCGATACAGTGGGTTAGGCCGGCCAATAAGGCGCTATCAGATTCGAGGTTGGTATAGGTTTTAGCGATCATGGCGCTGAGTGCCGCGACATCGGTACTCTGTTTCCAGGCATTACGTAAATAAGAGTCGACTACTGGGTGTGTTGCCTGGAATAACTGCTTCATCACTAGACTGGTGGTTAAATTCCGAACTGTATTGAGTCCCATGCGCATGACGGCATTTTGAACGTTATCTGCTGAACTTAAGCCCCGATACAGCGCAGAGTTCGCTACCTGAATAATACGCGCTGATAATGCCGCATCGGTTTCGATGATTTGCGCTACATCGGTGATCGAAGCGTCTTCGTCATCAACCGTATCGCGCACCCTGAGAGCAACTTCGGGTAAGGTGGGCAGAGGTAGGCGATCATTTTCCAGGTCGTCAAGAATGGATTCAGCAGTAATACTCATGGTGGTACCAGGTTGGTTAATTCAATAGTCCGATTATAGATGCCATTTGAGAATTAGCTGGTGAATTTAATCTTCCGAGACAGGATAAGGCAGCTCAAGAGGATAAAATTCTGCTTTAGGTTGTTTTAACAACTGCAGGCTATTGCCCACGGCCTTTTTTATTTGCGCTATATAGAGGCAATAACAATGGCCCTGATGATCTAATACCGCGTCGACTACCTTCCCACTACCGTCAGCAACTTCGACATTAGTACCTACAAGGTCGTCACCTGGAGCAGGGCACTCGTCAGTATTAATTCGCGCCAGGAACATCCTTCGTTTGAGCTTACCAAGATACTGCATCCGAGCAACAATTTCCTGACCCGGGTAGCAGCCTTTTTTAAAATTGACGCCACCTAGTAAATTAAGATTCGACATTTGTGCGACGAATTGTTCTGAAGTTTCAGTGTAGATGACCGGTATACCTGCCTTGATTTCGGATAAACGCCAGGCAGAAAACGAACTAGTTTGCAGTGACTCCGAGAGCTGTTTCCAGATAGTGATGGCTTCATCCACCACAAGGCTTAGCAGCAAAAAGCGACTCTGATCATCCGACTGTCCAAAATTTAAGGCGATGAGGCTATCACTCTGCACGACTTCGGCTTCATTCGTCGGCAGGTAACTCTGTTCGATTACATCAGCATGATCGGTCAATATCGCAATCCGGCTAAAATGCGCCGAAGCATCGGCCAGCGATACTTTGGAATGTACGACATACATTTGCAGGCGGGGTAAAAGTTCTGGCAATAACGATAGCGGGCAAATCAGCAGATATCCATTGTCAATCTGTGCTATTCGGAATATCGCCAACATACGTCCTTTGGGGGTTGAATAAGAACTTAACTGGAAGTGGTTTTCGTCGATTTCGGCTATATCGTTGCTCAGCTGATTTTGTAAAAAGTCTTTTGCATCGTCACCTGTCACCAGAATCAATCCGAGTTCGCTGGCATCACAAATATAATTTCCGTCCTGAAGCTGGGTCGGTTGAGATTCGATAAAGGTTTGCCAGTCGCTCATGCTGATTTTCTCTGTTGTTGCTGGATCGCCCAGTCGATATGTTCGCGAATCAATTCGTTGTGTTGCATGTGGTGTGTTTTCAGGGTAGCTATAATATGTGGATCATAATCGGCATTTCCAAGTGCGACAACGACATTCCTTATCCAGCTTTGGTAGCCGATACGACGTATCGCAGAGCCCAGGGTATTTTCATCGAAAGTTTCTTCACTCCAGTTAAGGCAATCGAGCAATGAAATTTTATCCAGACCATGCCTAGGCTTGAAATCGACTTCCTGGCTTAGTTTGGCAAATCGGTTCCAGGGGCAAAATAACTGGCAGTCATCACAACCATAAATTCGGTTACCGATTGCTTCACGCAATTCCACTGGAATGGCCGAATGATGTTCGATCGTCAGGTAGGATATACAGCGGCGGGCATCGACAAGGTAGGGCGCTACAATAGCCTGGGTTGGGCAAACATCGATGCAGGTGGTGCATCGACCACAGTGATTTTCTACTGGCCGGTCAATTTCCAGTTCAAGATCGGTATAAATCTCACCTAGAAAATACCAGGAGCCGTGATCACGATTTAATATATTAGTATGCTTACCCTGCCAGCCGATACCGGCTTTAACAGCCAACGCTTTTTCCAGTACCGGTGCGCTATCGGTAAAAACCCGATAACCCATGTCCCCAACGAGTTCGCCTATATCATCAGCAAACTGCTTTAATCGTTTCCGCATTAACTTGTGGTAGTCTCGGCCAAGCGCATAACGTGACACATAGGCCATCTGGCTTTGGTCCAGTAGCTCTTCGGGCCAGTGACCTTCATCATGCCGATAATCCAGACTGACACAAATCACGGACAGAGTATCCGGCACTAACTGCTCTGGATGTAGCCGCTTATTCAGGTTACGTGTCATGTAAGACATTTCGCCATGGAAATGGTCTGTTATCCACTGTCTGTAGTGTTGATGCTGTTTGTCCAGACGGGTATCGGTAATGCCGATTTGCTGAAACCCGTGTTCCCGGCCGATGCGTTTAATGTCAGTTTCTATCATTTCACAATGTGGTAAAAAGTCGGTTATCCAGGGTGCATCTTTTGAAACGACTGGTACAATATCTCATTTTCGTTCAAACTTGAAATGTCTATCTATATAGCGATTGCTCTGGGTGGGTCTGCTGGCGCAATGTCCCGCTATTGGGTGTCCAGTACCACCTATCAATGGTCGGGCCAGTTTGCCTACGGAACCTTGTTGGTTAATGTGCTAGGTTCCCTGGTAATGGGCTTCCTGGCTGTTATGTTGGTAGAGCGTTTCGAAGTCAGCGATGAAGTTCGACTTGGCATTATGGTTGGCTTTCTTGGTTCCTTCACTACGTTTTCTACCTTTGCGATGGATACACTGCAATGGATTGAAAATGGCGCGATTCTAAAAGCCCTGAGCTATGTCCTGGTCAGTGTTTTGTTTTGTGTATTAGGCGCCTGGGCAGGTTTTTTTACCGCTAAACAGATTTTTTTGAGATAACTCCATGCTTGACCCAAAACTGCTACGTACTGAACTCGATGACATAGCTCGGAAACTACGTACCAAAAACTTTGAATTTGAAGTCGAACTGTTTAATCAGCTTGAAGAGCGTCGCAAATCTTTACAGGTTTCAACCGAAAAATTACAGGGCGAACGCAATTCTCAGTCGAAGGCGATAGGCAAGGCTAAATCCCAGGGCGAAGATGCCCAACCATTGCTCGATGCGGTTGCCGATCTGGGCGATAAGCTCAAACAGGCAGAGTCCGAGCTAGACGACTTGCAGAAGCAGCTCGACGACTTGTTACTCGGCGTACCCAATATACCGCATGAATCGGTACCGATGGGTAATTCGGAAGATGACAACGTCGAGGTACTGAGTTGGGGTGAGCCACCAAAATTCGATTTCGAAGCGCGTGATCATATCGATCTCGGCAAGCTACTAAACGGTATCGACTTCGAGCGCGCTGCTAAATTATCGGGTTCGCGTTTTGTTACCATGACGGGCCCGCTGGTTACCTTACATCGAGCGCTTATTCAATTCATGGTCAATCAACATAGTATGCAGCACGGCTATACCGAAGCCTACGCACCTTATCTGGTTAATGCTGCGGCGTTATTGGGTACCGGACAACTACCAAAGTTTGAAGCGGATTTATTTCACCTAAAGTCGGAAACTCACGACCTTTATTTGATTCCAACCGCCGAGGTTCCCATTACTAACTTTGTCGCCGATAGCATTGTCGAGGCCAGTGAATTACCGCTCAAATACGTGGCCCATACACCGTGTTTTCGTTCCGAAGCCGGCTCCTACGGGCGGGACACTCGAGGCATGATTCGCCAGCATCAGTTTGAAAAAGTGGAACTCGTGCAAATCGTCAAACCAGCGGATTCGATGCAGGCGTTAGAAGACTTAACCGGCAATGCAGAAACGATCTTACAAATGTTAAAATTGCCATATCGGAAGGTCATATTATGCGGTGGTGACCTGGGATTTTCGGCGACCAAGACTTACGATCTTGAAGTATGGTTGCCTGGGCAGGATGCTTATCGTGAGATATCCTCCTGTAGTAATATGCTCGACTTCCAGGCAAGGCGTATGAAAGCGCGATGGCGCAATCCTGAAACCGGTAAACCCGAACTGGTACATACTTTGAACGGCTCTGGCCTCGCCGTCGGTCGAACGCTAATCGCAGTCATGGAAAACTACCAGCGGGCCGACGGTAGTATTGAAATTCCCGCTGTGCTACAAACTTTTATGCACGGACAAACAGAAATTAAAGCCTGAGTCATTTTCAGGTTTGAGGACACGGAGCGGCGAGAATGAAATTTATCTGGAAACTTATGATAGCGGTATTGGTTATAGGCATGTTGCTGCCTTTCACCTTTCTTAAAGGCAAGGACGGCAAGCCTTTAATGAATTTTGGTAACATCAAAATGCCCGAGTTTTCAATACCCGACTTGCCGAAAATTTCCGGCTCAAAGAATGTTGACACGATAAACAGTGGAAGCCCGAATTCGATTTATGAGTGGAAGGATGCGGAAGGTAATTTACAGTTTAGCAATACACCACCAGCCGAAGGCATCGAGTATACAGTCAGGGAATATGATCCGAATACGAATGTAATTCAGTCGATCGAGTTACCAGCGGAGGAAACAGAGGCATCGACGGAACCTCAGACAAATCAAAAGATCATATCCTCTGAAGATCCGAGTGACGTTTATTCACCAGAAGGGGTTAAGAAATTGATCGACGACGCAAAAAATATCGAAAATATCCTTAACGACAGACTTAAAGAACAGCAAGCCACTATTGGCCAATAAGAGAGATTTATGAAATTAAAATTAACCAGTATTCTATTCATTAGCTTAATCAGCATAGCCGTCAGCGCGGCAGGTAAATCAGCCTATATTAATCCGGCCAAGATTATGGAAAATTCACCTCAGGCTAAAAGCGCGGCGGAAACCTTAAAAAATGAGTTTGGCGGTCGCGAACAGAAATTGCGCGAAATGGCACAAAAAATAAATGCCATGGAACAAAATTATAAAAAAGATAATGCAATCATGAGCGCTGAGCAACGCAAGAAGGTTGAAGCCGAGATTATCCAGCAAAAAAGACAGTTTCAGTTCGATCAGCAAACGCTAAATGAAGATGTCCAAAAACGTCGTGGACAGCTAATTCAAGAGGTTCAGAAACTTATTTCCGGAGTCATTCGTAAATTCGGCAGCTCGAATGGCTATGATTTCATATTTACCGAAGGCGTCGCTTACGCTAGTGAGTCGGTGGATATTACTGAAGAGATTTTGAAGGAACTGCAGAAATAAAATTCTTTATATTCCAAATAAAAACATTCTCCCCGGTGGAGAGAATGCTTTTTTGACTTAAATATCCTATTGTACCGGTGGGATTACTGACTTCGACTCCTTAGCTGCAGGCTCTTTGGGGGCCACAGGTTTATCGACATCCGCTATAGGTTTTGGCTTTGTAGCGGCTTCCTTAGCTTTTTCAGTAACCTTATTTTCCTGTTGGGTACTTCCACTACTTTCTTTGGCGACAGCAGGCTTAGCCTCGACGGGCTTGGCAGAAACTCCAGCAGTACTTGCTACTGATTCACTTTTGATTACAGGCTTTTCAACTGACGGTTTAGGGTCGGTGTTCTGAACCGGTTTCGACTCAGGTTTTGCTCTCGCTGCGTTATCAGTACGTTTTTCTGACTGGCCTTCAACCTTGTGATCCTGCTTTTGCGGCTCTGGTTTAGAATTACCATC
>JAUVCH010000179.1 GCA_030595795.1 Gammaproteobacteria bacterium | reverse complement strand
CATCCTGAGTCAGGTCAAGTTTCACGCCGACAGGGGATTGTCGATTTTCCTGTTCGACGAAATCGGCCACATCTTGATAGGCACTGAGGACATCCTGTTCGAGGGTCTTGGTGACTCTTAATATTGCAGCACGCTGCCCATTAAATAGTATTCTGGCTTCGTCGCGATCAAAACGGTTACTAATCGTGGCGATATCACCAAGACGAATAGTCGCACCACTGGCACCGGAAATAACCACCAGGTCACTAATTTCTTCGATGGTTTTTCGCTGGTCATCGAAACGCAATAACAAATCTTCCTGATCACCTTCGAGGCGACCGGCAGGTGTGCTCACACTTTGGCTTTTGATGCGAGTCGCGACTTCGGCTATGGACAATCCAAACTGGCGTAGTCGATTAGCCGGAATTTCGACGCGAATATGATGGTCAGAAAACCCGTCTATCTCGATATTGGCAATTTCCGCTGTCGCCAGTAAACGCGATTTAACGTCCTCGGCATAGGCTTTCAATATCACCGGGTCAGTTGGCCCGGTGATCGCAATCGAAATCACCAGGTCGGTACGACCCAGCTCCTCTATCACAGGGGATTCGATCTGACCCGGAAAGTCACTAATCGCGTCGACTTCGGATTTAACTTCGTCGAGAAACTGCGGCATGCTGCTGCCTTCGCTCATGACGGCGGTAGCCTTTGCCAGGCCTTCGCTAGACTCGCAGTGCATTTCGTCGAGATCGGTGATCTTTTCCAGAGCCTCTTCGATGCGCCTGCATACGGCGTCCTCGACCTCTTCCGCAGTGGCACCCGGGTATATAGCCATCACGCTAACCATGTCATTTTCGACAGCTGGAAAGGTCTCTCGTTGTAGCCCAGGTAAAGCCAGTGTGCCCAGCAGGATAATGGCCAACATAGTCAAATTGGCCGCGGTGGGGTGATCGGCAAACCATCTGATCATGATTAATTCCCGATCACTAGCGACTGTTGTAGCATTTCATCGGTGGTTGCCTGTAGTAGCATGCCATCGACTGCCGGAACTAAATCGCTGACAACCACCTGGTCCCCCGATTTTAATCCAGAACCAATGATGGCGAATTCCTGCTGGTTATACAGACGATCCACGGTTCGAGTCTCAAGTCGGCTTTGCTGGTTAACCACATAAACCTTATCGTTACGGATCGCCGAACGCGGAATGACCATTCTGCCCTGCTGAATGTGGCCGGCGATTGCCACCTGAACGAACATACCCTTTGACAGCGGTGGTCGAATGCCCGGTATGGTTTTCTGCATCGGACTGTCTACCGCAACCACGATGCCCATGGTTCGAGTCTGCGGATCGACACTATCGGAAATGCGTAGAAACTCGGCCTCCCACTCGGCCAGTTGATCATTGCCAATATCCATTTTTATGGTTGGCTTAAATCCAGATATTTGCGCGATGTTATCCTTCACCAGATCGAGATCGTCGGGAATATCGGGTTGATCGATGAACAGGTTTTTCAAGTCAAAAATCGAAACCTGGGCAATCACTTCCACACGATCTACCGAATCACCCGCCAGTAATGACTGTCCTTTGCTGACAAATTGATCAATTTCTATCGTGAGCCCTGATACTCGCATATTAAAAGGTGCGGAGAGTCGGGTATTGGCAAGATCACGTTCCGCCTGAGTAATCCTGGCCTGCTGTATTTGCCGTTGAATCGGCAACAGTGCCACAGTATTTTCGAGGTTTTGTCGCGAAGCTCGCGATCCCAGCATAGCGCGCTCGGCTTCATCGGCACGGCTACGCGACACGGTACCCTGATCGGCAAGTTTCTTCTGGCGTTTGAATTCCTTTTCGGCCAATGCCAGATTGCGCTGCTCGATCTGAAGCAAACTGACCGAATTTTCTCCCTGAGCATTGAGCTCTGCGAGCTCGGCCTGGGCTCGCACCAGCGTGAGTTCGTAATCGACTGGATCAACCTTGAACAGCTCGGTGCCAGCGGTGATGATTTCGCCATCGCGTAAACGCGGATGCATTTCAGTAATTTTACCGGAAACTTGAGCGACTGCAGTCCACACCCTGGCTGGCTGCACACTGCCATAACCCTCCACTATCGGGACAAAGTCGCTTGCCGCAACGGTGATAGTGCGCACAAATCGTACCGGCTCGCCCTGCTCTGACTTTTGTGGCGCCTGTTTACCACTCACCATGAAAGCGAAAATTCCGATAGCCAATGCTATCGGTGGCAAAACCCAAAGCGAATGCCATTTCGAGTGATTCTTTTGTTCCATGCTTACATTCCTGTGTGATTTAAGGGCGACCAAAGTCGCTATTGTCCGACTATGCTATTTTTAGTCAATGTCACAGGTCAAGGTTAGATCTGATAGTCCTATCACTATTAATACAAGAATCCCTCTACGCATGCTACTTTCTTATATACTTATGTCATGCTGGATCTGATACCTGTAGAGTCAATACCTACGACACGGAAATTAAACATCTATTCACCATAATTCTTACCTGCAATCCAACTTACTTCGAGATATCATTTATCGTCCTTATGCCGTAGTACCTCTGTTAGACACAGCCATGAAAATAAAAAGCATAGAAACATTCTGCACTGAATTTGTCGGCTTCGTCAGGGTCACTACCGATAGCGGTGAACAGGGTTGGGGCCAGGTTTCGACTTATCATTCCGATATCACCTGTAAGATTCTTCATCGTCAGATAGCCCCCTGGTCGCTCGGTCAGGATGCGATGAATATCGATTTTCTGGTCGATACGATTGTAGAGCGCGAACATAAATTTCCAGGATCTTATTTAAGACGAGCGATTGGTGGACTAGATACCGCGTTGTGGGACTTACACGGCAAGCTCGCGGGTAAGAGTGTCTGTGAATTAATCGGCGGCCAGCCCGGTTCGATTCGCGCCTATGCATCCTCGATGAAACGCGATATCACCCCCAGTGACGAGGCCAACCGCCTACAACAATTACGCGATCAATTCGGTTTCGACGCTTTTAAAATTCGTGTGGGTGCCGAGGTGGGCCATGACCATGACGAGTGGCCTGGACGAACCGAAGAAATTATACCGACTATGCGTAAGACGCTGGGCGACGAAGTAACGATTCTAGCCGATGCCAATAGTTGTTATTCGCCCAACCGTGCCATCGAAGTCGGCAGAATGTTAGAAGATAATGACTATGGCCATTTCGAAGAGCCCTGCCCTTACTGGGAACTGGAACAGACTAAACAGGTTGCCGATGCGCTCGATATCGACGTCAGCGGCGGCGAGCAGGATTGCGATATGCCGACCTGGCGACACATGATCGAAATGCGAGCGGTGGACGTTATCCAGCCCGATGTCTGCTATCTTGGGGGCCTGACGCGCACTTTGCGAGTGGCAAAAATGGGCGAGCTGGCAGGACTACCCTGCACGCCGCACTGCGCCAATTTGTCGCTGGTTACGCTGTTCACCATGCATCTTTTGAGGGCTATTCCAAACGCCGGGAAATATCTCGAATTTTCCATCGAAGGTGAAGACTATTACCCCTGGCAAGAAGGGCTGTTCGTCGAGTCTCCTTATGCTATTGTTGATGGCAAAGCAACAATACCCGACGCTCCTGGATGGGGTGTCGAAGTCAGCCCCGAATGGCTCGACAGGGCAAATTATGAAGTAAGTGAAGCTCAATGACCAACGAACTATTCACCGAAGATTATAAGACTACGCCTTATTGGTGGGAAGCTACTCCTCGGCCAGAAAAATCGACTCAGGAGTTACCCGAAAAAGCTGATGTCGTCGTTATCGGCGCGGGATATACCGGGCTTTCAGCCGCATTACAAACCGCCAGGGGTGGTCGGCATACGGTAGTCATCGACGCCGAAGACGCGGGCTGGGGCTGTAGCACAAAAAACGGCGGCCAGATTAGCACCAGTATTAAACCGAGCTTCGAACAGCTATCGGCGAAATACGGCGCGAAACAGGCTTTCGATATTCTTAAGGAAGGCCATAACGCGCTTACCTGGATCGAAGACTTTGTCACCGATGAAAAGATCGATTGCGACTTTGAAGTTGTGGGTAGATTTACCGGCGCACATAATCCAGCTCAGTATAAAAAATTGGGAAAGCAATTAAACAAAGAAGTGAAGGGTCTAGAGTCAGAGGCCTATCTAATACC
>JAUVCH010000158.1 GCA_030595795.1 Gammaproteobacteria bacterium | reverse complement strand
AATGGTACTTAATCAAAGCCCCCGGATTTAATAAATCGATCAACGGTTTAGAAAAGACTTTTCATAGTCGATTTCAAATCTATATGCCATACTCGTTGCTGGTTCTACCATCATTACATTTATTATTTTGCCGTCCGGTTTAGTTGCTAACTAGCCACTAATACTTTTTGTCATATCTGGAATTCATTCAATTGCCAAACCCCTCAATCAGCCATCGCCACTACGATCAAAATCCAGCGATCGGCTTTTCAGCGATGATGTTCAGCGTAGTATTGTTTTCGATGATGGATGCTACAGTGAAGTGGCTTGGCGGTACCTACCCAACCCAGCAAATTATGTTTTTCCGCTGCATGATCGCACTCATTCCACTTTTCGTGATCATTGGAATGCGCGGCGGCGTTTCGATATTACGAACCAGTCAGCCCAGAATGCATCTATTGCGCAGTCTGCTGGGTGTATCGGCCATGGGCCTGGCGTTTTATGCCCTTTCGCTAATGCGTCTTGCCGATGCGATCTCGATATTGCATATGACGCCGATCTTCATCACCGCACTTTCGATTTTTATTTTACGCGAAAAGGTCGGTTTGCACCGCTGGTCAGCAGTCATCTGTGGATTTGTGGGTATGTTGCTGGTAATTAAACCCGGACAGAGCATGCTCGAAAGTGGCAGCATATATATGCTCCTCGCGGCATTCCTGTTTAGTTGCACAACGATAATCATTCGTCATTTGAGTATCCGCGACGACCCGGTTTGCATTACTTTTTATTTTACCCTGACCGGTGTTTTAATCAGCAGTGTTGGCCTCATCTGGCTTGGTTGGAAGACACCACCGCTGTTCGATTTGCTGTTATTAATTGCCGTTGGCTTCCTCGGTGGTATCGCTCAGTACATGATGACATTAAGCTACCGACACGCCGAAATAGGTATGGTCGCACCATTAAAATATTTAACTATTTTGTTTGGCGGTAGCTTTGGCTACCTGCTGTGGTCCGAAATCCCGGACCTGCAATCATTTATCGGTATCGCCATAATCGCCTCTGCGGGCCTTTATACGATGCACCGTGAACTCATCCACGCAAGAAAAAAATCCTATGAATAGTGGCATAGCGACTAAGTCTTCGGTTTCTGACTCTCGGCGCGCCTATTTATTACTGGTCGTCACCACGCTATGTTGGGGCTGTAACGCTATCTTAAGCAAATTGGCGGTTGGGGAAATCTCCCCGATGTTGCTGGTTTGTCTGCGCTGGTTCGGTGTCGTGTTATTACTGGCTGTTTTTTCGCGTCAACAGATAGTCGAGAATTGGCCCGTGTTACGCAAGCACTTACCTTACATCGCAATCATGGGATCTGCAGGGTTTACTGCTTTCAACGCCCTTTTTTATGCTGCAGCTCACTCCACCAGCGCTATAAATATCGGCATTCTCCAGGGCGCAATACCGATATTTGTCATAGTCGGCAGTTTTTTTCTCTTTCGCATCCGCATTACTGCGCTACAAACTATGGGTATCGGGGTCACTTTGCTGGGTGTTTTTACAATCGCTTCGGCTGGGGATTTATCTCAACTCCTCCAGCTATCGTTTAACCAGGGTGATATATTCATGCTGTTGGCCTGCTTTCTCTACGCGGCCTATTCTATTGGATTGATGCGTAGACCCGCTGTTCCGGCTTTGGCCTTATTTGCTTTCCTGGCAGGCACAGCCTTCCTGGCATCCTTGCCTTTAGTGGTTATCGAGTCACTGTATCAGCCGTTTGAGTGGCCTACTACTGCAGGCTGGCTAGTGGTTGTACTGGTCACCCTGCTACCCTCTTTTGTTGCACAGATATTTTTTATTCAGGGCGTCACATTAATCGGTCCGGGACGCGCTGGAGTATTCGTTAATCTGGTTCCGGTTTTTGCTTCGATTATGGCGGTCATATTTCTCGACGAATCGTTCGAGGTATATCACGGTGTTGCTCTGCTGCTAGTGCTCGGTGGCATCGGGCTATCGGAGATCGGTAAAGCTAAGTAAATATCTGCGCCGGGAATTCACTCCGGGTCATTATTCGCAACGCAACACCATATTGATCATGCCCAGCGATTCCATCACATCAAACAATTGTTCCTCTGCAAGCTGACAGGCGTAGCAGATTTGATCGACTGGAATGCCAGCAAGCTGCCAGTTATCGATCTCTCGTAACTGTTCGAGAGCCTCACCATCGTCCATCGGCGGTAAATTGTGACTGAGCTCGTTGGCCATATATACCAGTCGAACTGAGCTTGCATAGGTGCTGTTATAGCCACTATCGTGATGACGTCCGGTGCAGGTTGCCAATAATTCGGGCAATCCCCATTGCGTCATCAAGGCCGCACCCAGTTCGGCATGATCGAAGCCCAGGACTTCTTTTTCAGCAGCCATCTGGCCGAGTTTACGCTTTAGGCTATGCACCTGATCAAATAGTAATGGAACTTTGTCCGCTAATACCAGGCTACCGGTATCGTGCAGTAAACCGGCTATAAATATAGCATCTGGTTCACTAACGTCGTCACTTTGAATAGCGAGCTGTTTGGCAATAATTGCAGTTTTAATACTATGCTGCCAGAAATCCTGTAGTGAAAAAGACTCTATGCCCGGATCAGTAAATAGATTAACCAGTACAGAACCGATTAAGATCTGTTTAATCCGGTCTCTCCCCAAAAGAGCCGCCGCCTGCGAAATAGTTGAAACTCGATGCGGCATACCATAATAGGCACTATTTACCATCGTGAGGATACGTGTCGAGATAGCCGGGTCGGTTTGAACGGCTTCACCAATTTCAGACACTGAGGCACTGGGATCGTCGAGTAACTCGGTCACTCGTAGATAGACTTCGGGCAGGCTACTTAGCTCTGGGCCCTGCTCTAGCAACGATTCTAGCGTAATAGCTTCATCGTGAATTGCATCCACTTTAGATATACCTGTCTTTAATTATCATTAAGCATAGCAAAGAAATTAAAAACTGCCTGATAGACTATTGAGTGTTATTCGAATGGGGATAAAACCGGGTACTCTTCCTCACTTTCCTCGATTTTTTTGAGTTGTTGATCGCGCATGAAGTTATATTTGCGACTGCTTAATTGCCTGGCTTTATTGGGATCTTTAATAATGCTTGCCCTGATAAAAACCAGTAGGTTTGTTTTTATCTTGGATTTTATTGTCGACCTGAATAAGGCACCTAATATTGGGATATCGCCCAATCCAGGCACTTTATTTTCTACATCGACCACTCTGTCTTCAATTAGCCCACCAAGCACGAGTAATTCACCATCTTCTAACTGTACATTGGTTTTGATCAGTCTCTTACTCGTAGTTAAATCAACCGCCCCAGCGACTGCTGTTTCATCGACTGTTGAAACTTCCTGTTCGATAGCCAGGGTTATGGTATTACCTTCGTTAATCTGTGGCTTGACCTTTAAACTAATACCAACGTCCTGACGCTCGATAGTACGAAATGGATTAGTAACAGCGCCAGTCGAATCCGTTGATGCGGTTTCTCCGGTAACAAATGGTACATTCTTGCCGACTACAATTTCGGCCTCCTCGTTATCGAGGGTGACTATCGATGGAGTCGACAACAAATTGGTTTCGCTATCCGTAGAGAGCGCACGAATCATGGTGATAAAACTCAAACCCGAATTTGAAAGGTCGCCGAGTCCCAGAGTCAGGCCCGATCCAATGGTTTCCGTACCAGTGGCCAGCCCACCAATACTGGGCGAATCAAACTGGGACACTAAAACCGGTCGATTGTCACCACCATCGATTAACCATTGCACACCAAGCTCATTAGAAGTAGTCAGCGAGACTTCAGCAATAATCGCTTCGATATGAACCTGAGCCCGTGCAATATCAAGCTGCTGAATAACAGACCTCAGGGATGGGAAAATCGAAGCCGGAGCCGAAATCACCAGGGCGTTCGAAGTTTCGTCGGCCTGTATACTAATAGAACCCGGAGTAGACGCTGATTTGGTATTTACGGCACTTTTGGCTTCGGCCTTAATTGCCTCGCGCCCTACGTTACCGAGGATTTCCGCAACATTTTTAGCATCGGCGTAGCGTAAATAAATGACATGCGTATTGCCGGAAGATTCAACCGGCGAATCGAGAGAAGAAATAATGGCTCGATACTTGAGACGGCTAGTTTTATCACCGCTAAGCAAGATACTATTGGTGCGTTCGTCGGCACTAAATTTAACGCCGGTGGTAACAGCTTTTTGACCGGGTGTGGTGGCTGCGTTCAGGCTTGTTAGCAATCGTACGACCTCTGCCGCGAACGCGTGTTTCAGTTTTATTATTTCGATATCTGAATCGGTTTCCCGATCAATGCTGGCAATGATTCGTTCGATCCGCCGAATATTCGAAGCCCTGTCCGATACGATTAATACATTAGTCGCGGAATAGGCCGCGAGATGCCCTTGCTGAGCGACCAGCGGCCTTAAAATAGGCACCAGTTGCGCGGCATTAATAAAATTGATTTTTAACACCCGAGTGACAAGCTGGTCTCCGGGTGTACTGCGACGGTTAGTCAGCGGTGTCGAGTTCTGTTTAGCCGTAGCGTCTGGAATGATCTTTATCGCATTGTCCGTGGGGACGGTGGCGAAACCATGCACCTGCAGAATCGACAGGAAGACATTATAGACTTCGTCCTCGTTCAGTGGCTTTGATGAAACCACGGTGACTTTGCCCTTCACTCGAGGGTCTATTATGAAGTTTTTACCTGTAATCTGGGAAACGCTGTTAATCACCGCAACCAGATCGGCGTCACTAAAGTTTAACGTTACTTCTTCAGCGGCAACCGGCCTGGATAATAATAAGCCAAGCAAAACTAGCGGCATAAAACGATAAAACATGTTCGGTTTTCTATTCATTATTTATTGAGCCCAATTATTATCTGGCGCTATTTAAAGTTATTTTCATGGTTTTCATCCCTGACAGAAAACTCCGTCACATACTAAAATCCATGGTCTCTTCGTTGCCATTCCTGCGAATAGTAACCGAAACAGACGATGCCGTGGTAAGAGACTTTAACGCATCCAGGGCCTGGAAAGGCTTATCCAAAGAAATTCCGTTAATTTTGGTAAATACATCATTTTCATTAAAATTGAGCTTCTTTAACAAACTCTCACCACGCAACGCCTTTAAACGAAAACCTATATTCTTACCGTTTTCCTGTACAGGTATTGCCTGAAATCTTTTCGCCAGTGCCAGTGGATTACTGACATAACGTTTCTTGTAACTACGTAATAAATTGCTGCTTTGCGCCGAATTGCCCGTAAGCCTGGTTCGCAATGCTGCGTTCGCGCCAGAAGCCGCAGGTTTCTCTAAATTCAGTCTTTCTATCTTGCCATATCGATCTATTAATATATGATCTCGCGCGATCGCCGAGACCAATATGTTTTCAGCCATCTCGTCACCGATTTTAAAGTACAGACTGTGATTAGCTTTAAGCTCGACAATAGCTGCGGTGAGGGATGGCTCCTCGGAGAAATATATGCCCCGTAGTTTATAATTTAACCTGGTTTCAGGTGCGTCTTCTACAACCTCGGATACAATTTCTTTTACGGCGGCCTGCCCGAATAAATAGGCACGGCTAATTTTCTCGGCCTGTTCCAAACGACTCGATCTTTGATCACCGGTCTCAATCGTGCGTATTACGGAAGAAGAACTCTGAGTCAGCGAACTATTTGACTCTGGGTATAACTGCCAGAACAGGATGGAGAACTGATAAGCTAATAGCGACAACACGACCAGGTAGGCGCCAACTCGTGTACGCGCATCCATCATAATTTTGAATAAACTGGTCTGTAACAAAGTAGATCCCGATCTAGATGAAACTTACTGCTACAAAACAAAATTCAGCAGGTTTCTAGTCTCTGATAAATATGCGTAATATAGTCGCTTGGTGAAGAAAAAGCTATTTGAGCCGAGAGGAAAATTAGCCTGAAATATAGCTAACGCCTGCAATAAGAGGAGATCGTTTGATACCGTACTTTTTGATCCGTTCACGCAATGTACTCGGCGCCATTCCCAGTCTTGAAGCGGCACCATTTCGCCCTTCGATCTTCCAGTCTGCATCTTCAAGCGCCAAATGTATCATGTCCTGTTCCATCTCCTTGAGCGTCTTAGGACTAGTAGAATCTGATTCAGTCATATCCAGGTCAAAACTATCGTCAATTTGAAGCGAATTTCCTTCACTGAGAATAATGCCGCGCTCGATCACATTTTCCAGTTCTCGAACATTACCGGGCCAGTTGTAAGTCTGTAGCTTGGCGATAACAGAGTCGTCCATTGAATTCACAGCTTTACCTATTTTTACACTATATTTTTTCAGAAAATGATGTGCCAGCACGACAATATCATCCTTACGCTCCCGCAATGGTGGACTCTGAATGGGGAACACATTTAGTCGGTAAAATAAATCCTCACGAAACTCACCCGAACTAATACTTTTAGCCAGGTTACGATTAGTTGCCGCAATTACCCGGACGTCAATTCTCATTGTAAGATTACTGCCTACCCTTTCTATCTCCCCTTCCTGCAGCACACGGAGTAATTTTGCCTGTAACTCTAGTGGTAAATCGCCAATTTCATCGAGGAATATAGTGCCTCCATCGGCGATCTCAAAGCGGCCCGTTTTTTTGGATATGGCACCTGTAAATGCACCTTTTTC
>JAUVCH010000129.1 GCA_030595795.1 Gammaproteobacteria bacterium | reverse complement strand
GGGCAGAATAGAGCCCAGGGCGGTCAAGCGAAGACCCAAACCATATCCTTTACTCACTAAACCCAGGTATCTGGCCCGCGAAGAAGTCATTGAAAATGGTCACCCTAAAAAGCTTAAGTAAGTGCCATTCGGGTCAGACTCCATGATAATTGACTGACTTACGATCACCGCCATGGGCCCCTGTTTTAGCGGGTCTATTTAGTTTTTTTGCAATTCTTTGAATGTAATTATCCGAACCCAGTACATTTGATTGATTAATCGCCTGTCTAATTTCCACCACTGTTCGATCAGGGATTTGCGCCTGAAAGAGTTGCCGATAATTGGCTTGTCGCTCGGTGTCTGTTTTGCTTAATCGTTTGTATTCCAGATGTGGTGTTACCAGCAGATGGACGTGATTGGTCATCAGCACATAAGCATGGATATTGCACTCGTGCTTGTTCGCAGCCTCGTCAGCTTTTTCAAGATAAAAGGTGTAATCCTCCTCGGCACGAAAAATATCCTGGCTAGTCCCCATTCAACGCCAGCTACAAATCAGCCAATCATTCCGGCACCGACGCGCCGTTATCCCGCAAACGTGCCAGTTTGTACCTTAGTGTCCTGGGGCTAATACCCAGCTTTTCCGCAGTTTTCTTACGACTACCTTTAAATCCACGTAGGGTTTCGATGATAACCTCAGTTTCTCGATCACGAAGATCACTATGCAGCTTTCCAGAGTCCTCGATATACTCGTCTTCAGTCAGACTGCTAGTGGTTGATTCCAGCATAATGTCATCGGCTTCGACGATGTCTCCCTGTTTTAAGATCAGAGCACGTTGCATGACATTATCCAGTTCGCGCACGTTTCCGGGCCAGCGATGATGACGTAATACTGTACAGGCTGACTCTGCAAGCTGGACTAGTTGGCCGGCCGCTCGCGAATATTGGGCAATTATTTTATTCGCTAAGGGAACAATGTCCTCACTACGCTGGCGCAATGGCGGGATCGTTATTGGAAATACATTGAGTCGATAATAAAGGTCTTCCCTGAACCGCTTCTCGTTAACTTCGGCCTTCAGGTTTCGATTGCTGGTGGCAATTATCCTGACATCGAGTGCGATTGTTTTCGAGCCACCCAGTCGTTCTACTTCCTTTTCCTGTATAACCCGTAATATCTTGGCCTGTAGTGCAAGATCCATTTCGCTAATTTCATCTAGTAATAAAGTTCCACCCTGAGCCTGCTCAAACTTACCCATGCTGGCTTTAATTGCTCCCGTGAAAGCGCCTTTCTCGTATCCAAACAGGGAGGCTTCAAGCATGTTTTCTGGAATGGCAGCACAATTGATAGCGACAAAGGGTTGCTCGGATCGATTCGATTGACGATGAATATAACGCGAATAAACTTCCTTACCTACCCCACTTTCGCCGTTTAATAATACCGAGGCGTCGGATTCCGCAACCTTACTGGCGAGCCTCATGGTTTCCAGACTAACAGGGTCGAATGCGATCAATTCATCTTCAGACGAATGTGGACGGTCGAGCTGCTGTTGGAGTGTATTTACAAGGCTTTTTACGTCAAATGGCTTAACCAGGTAGTCGTCGGCACCGGCCTGAATGGCATCAACTGCCTGTGGAATCGAACCGTAGGCTGTCATTAAGATGACAGGCACATCGAGCAGGTTTTTGCGTATCCAGGTAAGCAGCTCATACCCATTCCCTGGCGTCATCTGTACATCACTCAGAACCAGAGAAATCTGATGGTCGGCAAGATAACCCTCTGCCTCCCGACCATTTTCAACTCCATGCCAGGTAATTTTGTTCAAGGTCAGCATATCGCAAATAGCTTCGCGTAAACCGGCGTCGTCTTCCACTACAAGAACATCAATCATAATTCATCCAGTTACATTTAATTAAGGTCGTATTGAGCATTTGCTGGCCTACAACTCGGTTTCTGAGTTACTAATCTGGCCTTTCAAACCTTGCTGACAAGGTAAAAAGATACGAAATCGTGTGCCTCTTTCTGGCCTGGATGCTACTGCGATTCGCCCTTGATGAGACTCGATGACCGATTTCACTACTGCTAGACCGAGTCCAGTCCCGTCTATTTTTGTACTGAAAAAAGGGTCGAACAAATGCTTTCGCGTCGAGCTATCCATACCGCAACCATTGTCCTGAACAATAATCGATAACATGCCGCGTAATGTCAGCGATATTTTGATGCGAATTTTCGCCTGTCGATCTGCGGCATCGAGGGAATTCATACACAGGTTGCCAAGCGCGCCAAGCATGGCGTCCTTATTGCCACGTAGACGCACATGAGTATCACCACCACTAATGATTAACCGCGCACTACGCTGGTCGATTTGAGGTTGCATTTGATCTTGCAACTCATCCATTAATTCACTGATCGAAAACTGGCTCATATTGAACTGGCCACCATGGGCAAATACCAGCATGTCGTTAATCATTTTTTCGATATGTTTAATTCGCGCCAACGCTTTTTCACTAAAGCTGTGACTGATCTCCGGATCCATGTCACCTTCGACTATTTGCGACAAATACAACATCGATGAGGCTAGCGGTGTTCTGATTTGATGGGCGAGACTCGCCATCATTTTTCCCATGGTCATTAAATGCAAATTTTGCTGAGCCGCGCGCTGTAGCTGTCGAGTTTGAGTTACATCACTCAGTAATAGTATCTGCCCTGGCTCATAACCTAATGGTCTGGTGGATATACTAAATTGTCGGCCGTCTTCGGTTTTTAATTCACCCTGATCGAGTTCGGGCAAAAACACGCGGCTGACAACGTCACGCCACTGTTGTTGATTGAGCGGTTCGCCGAGTAAAGTGGCTGCTGCCGCATTGGTTTCAACCACCAGCCCCTGCGGATCGAGTACCACAACACCACCCGGAATCGCATCAATGAGTGCTCCCAGATGTTGAGCGAGTTGCTCGTTATCGACTGATTCGGACTGAGCCGGTGCTTTGTGAGAATTCTGCATCTGTGTAGCAGTCGCATTTAAATTATCGACACTCTCACAAAGAGATTCGGATAAGCGGTTATATTGCTCGAAGGCACGCTGTAGGTGCTCGATCGACGAAGCGTCTGTATTCTGATTATGGTTGCTCACCCTAAATATATAGCACAAGGCGAACCATTTGTATTTATTGCTTTAAATTCAACTAGTTAAATTTTAATGGTTCCAGCATATGCCAGAAATATGACGCTATTCCGCGCGATCAATCTCGTATTTACGCATTTTCTCGACTAGTGTTGTGCGTCGCATTTTAAGCATGTCGGCCGCTCGGGCCACTACATGATTGGTTTTACTCAAAGCCTGTTCTATCAGATTAACTTCTATATTGGTGAGATATTGCTTCATATCGATACCGTCTAACGGCAGATCTTCCATCGCATCGCTTGCTGGAATCGAAATTAACCTATCGTCCTCAATCGTATCCGAGAAATCTATAGTTTGCTCGGTTTGGTATTTCGGCGGTAAGTCTTTTGAATCAACAACCCCATGCGGATAAAGAATCGCCAGTCGTTCCATTAAATTACCCAGCTCACGGACATTACCTGGCCAGGTATATTGCTGTAGCATTGCAGTAGCCCGTTTGCTGAGTCTAACCGAGCCTCGATTTTCCCGCTCGATACGTAAGATCAATTCGTGGATTAAAACGGGGATATCTTCTCCCCGCTCCCTTAATGCTGGCACTTCGATAGGAAATACATTGAGACGGTAAAATAGATCTTCACGAAATTTCCCCTCTGCTATTAAATCTTCGAGCCGACGATGGGTGGCGGCAATAACGCGCACATCTGCTTTAATCGACTTATTGCTACCTACCTTTTCGTAGCAGCGCTCCTGTAATACACGCAGTAGTTTAACCTGCATCGGTAGTGGCATATCGCCAATTTCGTCCAGGAATATTACGCCGCCTTCAGCGAGTTCGAAACGCCCCTGGCGGGAACTGATAGCGCCAGTAAAAGCACCTTTTTCATGGCCAAATAGTTCGCTCTCGAGTAGTTCGGCTGGAATCGCGCCACAATTAATAGGTACAAAAGGTGCGTTTTTCCGCGACGATTGTGCGTGTATATTGCGGGCAATAACCTCTTTACCAGTCCCTGACTCGCCAAGAATCAATACCGAGGCGTTGGTATCTGCCACCTGATCAATTAATTCGTTAATACGGGCAATCGCACCACTGACGCCAATTAATTGCTGACATTCGCGATTATGCAATCTTCTCTCTTTGCGATTATGCGCTCGGGCCTGGTCGAGAACTCGGGAAAGAGCGTAGTAGTCCGATTGAAAACACAGTCCTGCGATATAAGGTCTCTCGACAGCGATATCCTGAGTATTGAGATCACTCTGATCTGCTAGTAAAACCAGGGGATAATGACATTTTTCGTTTTCGACTCGTTGCAGAAAATGATTTGTTATATCTGCATTCTCGATACTAAAGATTGCGAGATATTTAGTTAATTCGTCTGGATCAATTTGTTCCAGCTTGTCAGGACTAGTCACCGAAGCATCAACTTTCATAAACTCAAGTACGGCAGAAAATGCCTGTGCCCTGGAATAGTTAGTATCAACAACTAAAACATTATTACTAACTGAAAATTCGTTATTTATCATGTCCTTACGACTCAAGAGTTGATTAATTATTAGCTCGTCGTGTATTTGACGCCCTTTAGTTAAAATAAAGTGTAGTTCAATATGCCAAAAAGTCGCCGAAATTATGTGAATTTTTTACTTTTAATTTATTTCGACGTAATTTTGGCACTTAACCATCAGGCGCCTAACCGGTATTCGCACCTAAATCGCAGTAAATGCACACCGAATAAATCAACTCAATGCTTTTAAGAAAGGCCATCTCAACCTATAATTACGATTACATTTAAAGAATTTAATTTGGAGGAATATTGTGGCTGAGCTTCAGTTATTAGTCGATGATGTCGTAGTCAACAGCTTCCCGCTGGATAAAGCCATCGTATTGATTGGGCGAGCTCCGGGAAATGACATCATCATAGATGACGATTCCGTTAGCGCTGAACATGCCCGTATAGAATTGATCCCTAATGATCTTCTGGATGGCCTCATCGATATCTTCATTGCTGACCTGGGTAGCACGAACGGTACTTTCGTTAATGATCAGCCGGTCAAGCGCCATCAACTTGGAAATGCCGACTATATCCGCATAGCCTGGACCGATTTCAAACTGGTTTCCGACGAGGGGGCCAAGCTCGCTAAAACCTCTGTCATGCTACGCTAGGGTTATCACCTAATCTGTTTGACAACGCATAGCCAATATACTCGATCCCAACTATTAACCCCAAGGGTTTGCGTGACTCGTGAGAGAGAACCTTTATAGCAATATTGGGCAATCTCAAAACCAGGGAATGTATCATGCTATATAAAGCCATTCAGACAGATTTGACTATGACACCATGCTGAAAGCAAGCTTCACATTATCAGTCATTCTATTGATAACTAGCTGCGCTAGCCTGGTTAGTTCGGTTACCTCCGATATGGCTGACAACATGACACGGGCCATTCTCAATCAAAACGATCTGCAAACAGTACGAGACGGCGCGCCCGCCTACCTTCTGATGATCGACAGTATGATTGAGGGTGATCCTGATAATTCTCGGTTGTTACTGTCTGGCGCAAAGCTCTATGCTTCCTATACGACTCTGTTCGTTGACGACGAAGACCGTGCGAAACGTCTGTCGGAGACTTCACTAAAGTATGCAAGATCGGCGCTATGTCAGGAAATTGACAGCGTTTGCCAGGCTTTATCGACCAGACCTGCAGAGTTTATAGAAACATTGTCCGTCGTCTCCAGAAGTGACTTACCCGTACTCTACGGCTTTGCCAGTGCCTGGGCTGGCTGGATCCAGAAAAATTCTGCCGATTGGAATGCATTGGCCGAACTACCTAAATTGACTGCTATCTTCGAGCGCTGTGTAGAACTTGACGACAGTTTTGACAATGGTGGTGGGCACTTATATCTAGCTGTACTGGCTACTCAGTTACCCGCTAACCTGGGTGGCAAGCCGGAAAAGGGTCGCCAGCATTTCGAGCGTGCGCGTGAATTATCGTCGGGTCATAATTTAATGGTAGATGTGTTCATGGCACAGTATTATGCGCGCACTATTTTCGACAAGGAATTACACGATCAACTGCTACAGACCGTAATGGCTGACGCTGGCGTCTATCCCGGTTTCACCCTGATTAATACTTTTGCCCAGGAAAAAGCGACTAAACTTTTAGCTGAATCTGACGAATACTTTTAACACTAGTCTTTAATATAGGATTAATCCCAATTGGAGTGGGTTTATGAAACAAACTATTAAAATTTTACTCGTTGGCACAGCATTAGCGATTGTCTCTTCGCATGCTGTCGCGAAAACACTGAAAATTGCTACCCTTGCACCTGCAGGTACCACCTGGATGAAGGAAATGAAAAAAGGTGCCAGTGAAATTAATAAGAAAACCGAAGGTCGAGTCAAACTTAAATTTTATCCCGGCGGTGTCATGGGCAATGAGAAAAGTGTACACCGAAAAATTAAGATCGGTCAGCTCCACGGTGGTGCCTTTACTTCGGGCGGTTTATCCCATATCTATCCGGAAATTCAGACCTTAAGCCTGCCAATGCTCTTCGACACCTTTGAAGAGGTCGACTATGTTCGCTCCAGAATCGATGCCCAACTGAAGCGTAATATCGAAGAAAAGGGATTTGTCTTACTCGGCATTTCGGAAGGCGGGTTCGCTCGTATATTGTCCCAGTCTCGGTTAATTGATCTCGAAGCCATTCGCAAAAGCAAGGTCTGGATTCCGGAAGGCGATGAACTGGTGCAGTCGACTTTTAGCACGCTCGGGATTTCACCGGTATCTTTGCCGATTTCCGATGTATTCACCGGCCTGCAGACCGGGCTAATCGAAACCGTTACGATTAACCCTACCGCTGCGATCGCTTTTCAGTGGCATAGCAATATGGCCTATATGACCGAGACACCTTTGACTTACATCATCGGCACGCTAGCGATACAAAAGAAAGCTTTCGATAAACTGGATGCTGCGGATCAGGCCATAGTGCGTGATGAAATAGGTCTGGTTTTCAAGCATATGGATCAGATAAATCGTTCGGATAATCAAAGTGCCAGCGACGCACTACGTAATCAGGGCATCGAATTTGTTAATCCGAGCGCCACAGAGTTAGATCGTTGGAAGGCATTATCTGCAAAAGCGATACAGGGTATGGTCGTCTCTGGCGCCATTTCGAAATCTATGCTGGATGTAGTCAATAAACACCTCAGCGACTTCCGCAAAATCCAGTAACCGTGTCATCGGCAATCAGAGCTCTGCACAGGCTGGAAGATAGCCTGTTAGTCCTGTTGCTTGGTAGTTTAATTCTACTGGCATCGACTCAAATTATTCTGAGAAATCTGTTCGATACAGGTCTGGTCTGGGTTGACCCGCTGCTCAGAGTAATGGTGTTGTGGCTTGGATTATTGGGTGCCACAGTAGCAGCCAGGGAACACAAACACATCCAGATCGATGTATTAACGCGCTTGTTCAGCAAAAATGCTTCCCTGTTGGTGCAATCTACCGTCGATCAGTTCAGCGCCTGGGTGTGTCTAATTATCGCCTGGCACGGAGCACGCTGGATTCAACTCGACTACGCTGACGCAATCACCAGTTTTATCGGCGTACCCGCCTGGATTCTGGAAATCATCATACCGATATCTTTTGCGATCATCGGTATTCGATTTTTTATCCAGTCAATCCACACTGGACGGCAATTTTTGAACCGACATGAAAGGCCACCGGCATCGGATTCATGAGCCTGGCTACCCCATTATTATTAATCCTGGCATTACTGCGAATGCCGCTGTTTGTAGTGATAGCGGCCAGCGCAATGCTGGGATTCTATAGCGAAGATGTCGATCTCGCGGTCATCAGCATCGAAATTTATCGACTTACAGATATGTCAGTGCTGCTAGCGATTCCGTTATTCACGTTTGCTGGTTATCTACTCGGCGAAAGCCAGGCCTCTACCCGCCTGGTGAATATCACCAATAGCCTGTTGGGATGGATGCCAGGCGGCCTGGCGATCGTCGCTATCTTTGCCTGCGCGATGTTTACCGCCTTTACCGGAGCCTCCGGAATAACTATTATTGCGCTTGGTGCTTTGCTATATCCCGCACTCAAACAGTCGGGCTATAGTGAAAAATTCAATTTAGGCCTGCTAACCAGCTCGGGCAGCCTCGGTTTACTGTTTGCGCCCTCGTTGCCGTTAATCCTCTATGGTGTTGTCGCCCAGCAAATGAACCTGGATGAACCAATCGGTATTGATCAATTGTTTCTTGCTGGTATTTTTCCTGGTTTATTAATGCTCGTCATGCTCGGAGCTTACAGCATGATGCAACCGGGAATCACAGGCCCGGATAATAATTTTGATAGCAAGCAGGCGGTAGACGCGCTATTGGCCGCGAAATGGGAAATCCCGCTACCAATCCTGGTGCTAGGTGGTATTTACGGCGGATACTTCGCAGTGTCCGAAGCAGCGGCGGTCACAGCCCTCTACGTGCTCATCGTCGAGGTGTTCATCCTGCGTGAAATCAAACTTAAATACTTACCCGTAGTTATGCGAGACTCGATGGTACTGGTAGGTGGGATTATGATAATTATCGGCGCATCGCTGGCTTCTACTAATTACCTGATCGATGCCGAAATTCCGACCCAACTTTTCGAATGGATTCAATTACACATCGATGACCGAATTACTTTTCTGATATTACTCAACCTGTTTTTACTGGTGCTCGGTATGATGCTCGATATTTTTTCGGCGTTGGTAATCTTCGTACCCATAATTTTACCGATTGCCGTCGGCTATGATATCCATCCAGTCCATCTTGGTATTATCTTTCTGGCTAATATGCAACTGGGGTATTTCACGCCACCCGTAGGCATGAACCTGTTTATCGCCAGTTATCGCTTCGATAAACCGGTGATGACGCTATATCAGGCCACAATTCCGTTTTTTCTGATATTACTGGTAGCCGTCCTGATCATTACCTACTGGCCAGCTCTTAGCCTGAGCTTGCCCGGGCTATAGTCAACTGGGACGCCACATTCCTAAAATTCTCCTAATTACCCCAAAAAGCCAAGTTACAGCTAGTAGTTTTTATGGCATTATCGCGCCTGTTAGACTCGCAGACTTTGAGAACCCATGAAATCCATTCTGTTCGCATCCTCTCTATTTATAATACTTAGCGGCTGTATCACGAGCTCAAAAGCGCTCGATCCTTATGTACAGAAATTACAATGGCTGGATGCTGCCGACCCCCAGAATGACGCACAACAGGCGATCAAGATTGGCGACCTACGTTTGCTGGGGCTAGCGATGC
>JAUVCH010000025.1 GCA_030595795.1 Gammaproteobacteria bacterium | reverse complement strand
CTTTTAGCGGTTGGTGCGAATCATTTGAGGAATCTTTAGCCGAAGCAGAAAAGGCGAATCAACAGGCACTTGCTCTTGTTCCAGAATATGCCGAGGCCTGGAGTCAGGCAGGTATGATACATCTGATGAATCATGAAGCAGATAAGGCGCTAAAAGCCTGTAGCAAAGCGGTTAATCTTGAGCCAGGAAATGCCGAAATTCAGGCGTTGATGGCTATTACACTGATCTTTGTCGGTGACTATGAGCGCGCTCAACTGCACAACCAGAATAAGCTGAAACTTTGTCCGGTTCTACCCAACTGGTATTACCTGGATGGTGGCCAGATTGAACTGCGTTTGGGGAATCTCGACGCAGCGATTGACTGGTTTCAACGGGGAATTGACGTCGAACCCGATTCACCACTGTGTCGGTTTTATCTGATCAATGCAATGATGGAACTTGATGACGATGTCGCGGCCGAGGCGCTGGCGAACGAAATCAGAGGGCTCGACAAATCGGCATCTGGTAGAGGCCTGGTACGTATGTGTTCTCAGGATAAAATTCTGCGAGATCAATTCCAGGCTAACCTGGAACGATTTAATTTATTTTAGTGATACTTCAATTTGCTTGTATGCTCCCGTTAATTCTGCCTTCTTATCCAAATCCTCTTCAGCCAGAGACCGTACGGTCGCCGCAATCAACCGAGCCGCAATATAGCCCCGCATAGCATCGGCTGTGGGCGAATAACCGTAGCGGTTTTGAAACTTGACCGAAAAAGAACCGCCATCCATAGACTTCAACGAACTCGACTTATTTTGCCACATTGAACTTTCCTGAGGGTCGAACAAAACAGTATTTCTCTGTTCAAGCGATTTTGAAATTAACTGATCGGTATCGTTGATAAACAATCCGGTGATGAATATTGGCTCGCGCTTTCGCATTAATGCTTGCAGACTTTTAATCAAGGTCGATGAGTCAGTCCCACTATCGACTTTGAGAACATGCGAATCCAGACCACCAAGATGTCCATCCGAGGTTTCATCAGGGTGTGAATCTTCTTCGGTTGTTGCCAGCAGAAATCCATCTAGTATCTGTTGACCAGCCTGGGTTTGTGAGCCTGTCAATGGGATTATCAGGCCAAGATTGAAGCTATGAGCCAGGACAGAAGCCGAATTCAGTGTGAGCAGGACTCCAATAAAGAAATTAAGAGAGTATTTGAGCATAGGTCATTATATTGATCTATCGCATTATTTGCCAATATTGTTTCGATATCAATTGCCAGTTTAATCGTCGTTAAGATAGAGTAGGAATATTAAAAATAGTCGGGCTTTACAGGGTGTAAATTGAATCATTTAACACAGGTAGATGTCATCGTAATTGGTGGCGGAATAGCAGGTATAGGTGCCGCAGCGATGCTGTCTGAACATAGTTCAGTGGTGGTGCTCGAAGCAGAGTCCCAGTGTGGGTATCACGCTACGGGGCGTTCTGCGGCGATTTATATTCCCAGCTATGGCGGGCCAGAAATTAGTCAGCTCACTACGGATAGTGAAACTTATTTGACGACCGCTAACGATCATTCTAATGGGCAGTCGTTTTTGCATGAGCGCGGCGAAATGTTAGTCGCCTGCGAAGGTGAGGAAGACACGATGACCACGCACCTGGCCGAAAATACTGAACCGGAGGAAATCTCGCTTAGCGAGGCAATCGATCTGGTACCGATTTTGAATCCTAAGACAGTGCGCCGAGCATCGATTGAAAAATCGGCTCGTGATATCGATACCGATTTATTGTTACAGAGCTGGATTAAACTTTGCCGGTCACAGGGCGGGCAAATAGTTACTGGTCAGGCGGTTACTTCGATTCGCCATGAGGCAGAAACCTGGACTGTGAAAACGAAACAGCAGAGATTTCAGGCACCGATTGTCATCAATGCGGCGGGTGCCTGGGCCGACCAGGTGGCCTCTCTGGCAGGTGTTAAGACAGTCGGGCTGCAGCCCTGTCGGCGTTCGGCGGCATTGATTCCACCGCCCGGCGATTATGATGTCAATCACTGGCCACTATTTGGCTCCGTAGCTAAAACCTGGTATGCCAAGCCGATGAGTGGTAAATTGATGGTGTCGCCTGCCGACGAAGACCCGGTCGAACCGCACGATGCATACGCCGAAGACATGACCATCATCGAAGGTATCGATCGCTATGAACGCGCGGTGACCATGCCGGTGAACCGCGTCGAACACAATTGGGCTGGATTAAGAACATTTGCCAAAGATAAGGTGCCAGTCGTCGGTTGGGACGTTAACGCCGAGGGTTTTTTCTGGCTAGCCGGGCAGGGTGGCTATGGTTTTCAGACGGCTCCGGCAATGTCGCAACTGGTCGCCAGAATAATTAACAGGGAAACTCTCTCATTAAAAGAAGATCGGTTGGTCGATGCTTTGGCACCACTACGTTTCGTATGATTAAGACTAGTTATTTGTATTTTTGTTCTCGACAGAAAAAAAGTAAATATCTGACATTAAACTATACTAGAGTAAAATTAACCGGCATGTATGATAGTCGGTTACTATGTAGTTAATTTGCTAAGTTTAAAGTCTATGAAGGATGAACTGGTTTTGAGTCCGTAATATGAAGAGCAGTTTATTGTTTTGCCTGCACCCTTACCATCAGGCTATCTGCCTTACTACCTGTCAAATGCTCGAATTATTTCAAAGGCACTATTAAATCGATGAATTCTAATCAGAGCCTTCGAATGCAAGTCATAGATATTCTCTCGGATGAAGTGGGAATCCTGGCTGAAGTGATTTTCGATGAAGTGCTTACCGACCTGGGGGTCAGCGAATCAGGGCTTTCACCTCATCTGGCGGGTAAGTTTGTTCGGGTTCTTGCGCAGAAGCTGCCTGCCGACTTGAGCAACCGACAGTTAATCATCCGGAGTGTAGGCCAATTGATTATGCACGCTCGTTCTAAAAGATAAATTTTTCGATAATTAACGCTGGAATTATAATTATGTCTATTCGCTCCAAGCTGTTTTTCTCTTTTTTATTTTTAGCATTGATGATAGTAGCAATGTTTTCAGTCAGGTATTATTTTTCAATAAAGGAAAATGAACTGATTCGAGAAATTGTGCTAGAACACGAGATCAGCACCCAGTTATCCGGGTTATCGACTGCGGCTCAGAAAATTCGACGCTATGAAAAGGAGTATTTCATTTATGTAAATAACCCTGGAAAACGCGAAAAATATGCGGGTGAATTTTCTGAGGCCAGGGCAGAAATTAATCTGTATACGTCCCGGTTGAAGACGATATATACATGGAGCAATAAAAAAGACGGTCTAAAAGTACTATCTGATTGGGAAGAAGCAATCAATTATTACGGAGATGGATTCGAGGCACTCAATCAACGAGTCATTAGACAGGAAATCAGTGATGTACAGGATGCGAATAAAGCTATTCAGGATTACAAAAACAGGTTCAGGGTAGTACTTTCGGGTACAGCCCAGTCAATTCATGAACATTATAAAATCGCTGCCGATAAAGCGGAGCTTATTAAGAAATACCAGAATACTTCTGCATTTATTTTTGGGATTATTTCAGCGATCAGCGTATTACTGGCATTGTTTATGTCTTTTATGGTACCAGCTAGTATTGTTAAACCCTTAAAGCAGCTGACGAAAATAGCCGAAGGAATTAGCAAGGGGAAAATGGGTAATGTAGACGAAGTTAAGGGTAGTATCGAAATAGAGAATTTGGCCAAATCTATCAAACGATTGCAGACAGCAACTTTGGGGCTGTTAAAACGATTACAGAAGGGAAAAAACAGTAGTAGCTGAGGAAAAAGAGCTGTGGTTTACTCCAGGCCTGGTGCACCACCTTCTGCGCCTGTTACTGATGCTGTTCGATGCTATTAGTTATAACCATCTGGTGCCCGCTTAGATCGAGGCGTGTAGAATGTTAGGGTAATGGATACTTCCACCGTTATCTTACACATCGCGATCATCCTCATTGTCGCCCGATTCTTTGGCGAGATAGTTGCTTACTTTGGTGTGCCGTCGGTGATCGGCGAAATTGTTGCTGGAGTCATTCTAGGGCCAACTGTTTTGACCTAATTCAGCCTACTGGGATGATTCAGGTGCTGGCGGAAATCGGCATTATTATGCTGCTTTTTCAAATCGGTCTGGAAACCCATGTTGGCGATTTGATTAAGGCGGGGCATAAGTCGGTGGTGGTCGCGTTGGGTGGTTTTCTACTGCCCTTTCTGAGTTGCTTTGCGCTTAGTTACTATGTGTTTTCGTTGCCGCAGCTGGTGTCGCTGTTAATCGCGGGTACGATGACCGCTACCAGTATTGGCATTACTATGCGCTCTCTCAGTGATATCGGTCGAGGCAATAGCCCGGAAGGGAAAATAGTGCTGGGTGCAGTGGTACTCGACGACATTATGGGTGTTTTACTGCTCGCCGTGTTATTCGATTTTTCTCAAAATGGCCAGATCAATCTAGGTGGTGCAGCGAGAATCCTACTGTTTATGATGGTGTTTTTTATGGTGGCGCCGACGGTGGCCAAGTCCATTAGTTTCCTCATTCGAAAATTCGAGTCAATGAGTAAAATCCCCGGTATCGTACCGACCACCATCGTCTCGCTGGTATTGTTTTTGGCCTGGTTATCGCATTCTATTGGTGTCCCCGTATTACTCGGAGGATTCGCCACTGGACTCGCCTTATCGCAACGATTTTTCTTACCCTTCGGTGTGTCGCTACGCGCCGATCCTGAATTTTCCGATCACATTCACGAACAGATGAAACCCATCATCCAGTTATTCACGCCGATGTTTTTCGTGATGGTTGGCTTGTCGCTCGATTTGAGTCAAATCGACTGGGGTTCGCAGTTTTTCTGGTATTTTTCGATATCTCTAACTGCCCTGGCTGTAGTCAGCAAGATGGGTGGAGCGATATTCATTCGAGAAAATATTGCCCGACGCGTGGCCACCGGCATGGCGATGGTACCCAGAGGTGAAGTTGGATTGATTTTTGCTGAACTAGGCCGGACGACTAATTTACTAAGCAACGAAATCTATGCCACTCTGGTTATGGTGATCGCTTACACGACCCTGTTCACGCCTTTCTGGTTGCGGCATTTTTATAAGAAATTTGGCAAATATGTTGATGCTTAGGCCCATCTTAACTGGTTGACTCGAAGAATTGTATTCATAGAATAGGTACTTATCTACAGTTTCGAAAGGGAAACTTAAATTGAGTACCCAATTATCCATTGCAGACACGGCGAAAGTATTAAACTTGAGCGAGCAAAGGGTGAGAACTCTATGTCGTTCTGGTGAGCTGGAATCAGAAAAAATTGGCAAGGCATGGATCATTCAAGAAGCGAGTGTAAAACGTTTCGGAATACAGTTTTCTCATACAATTGCAGAAGATCACCCTGTATACAAAACTCCAGGAGTCAAACCATTAAATAAGCCAATTGCGTTGAGCTTCTTCTCAGGTGCGATGGGCCTGGATTTAGGTATAGAAAAATCAGGGTTTGATATTCGGTTGGCCTGTGAAGTTGATAAATATTGCCGGCAAACTATCGCTCTGAATAAACCAGAAGTTGCTTTGTTAGGGGATATTAGTCATTACACAGCAGCCGATATCAGAGCAAATGCCGGGTTAGATCAAAGTGATGACATTGATTTAATTATGGGTGGCCCACCCTGTCAGGCTTTTAGTACGGCAGGTAAAAGAAAAGCTTTTGCCGATGATCGTGGCAATGTATTTGTCAATTTTATTGATCTTGCGATTGAGCTTCAGCCTAAATTTATCGTGATAGAAAACGTCAGGGGTTTGCTCTCATGCCCTTTGCTTCATAGGCCACATAATAAGAGAGGCGCAGAGTTCCCTGAACTTAAAATGGATGAGTTAAAAGGTGGCGCAATGAATTTTATTTTGAGCAGATTAAAAAATTCGAATTATTCGTACTCTTTCAATTTATACAGCTCTGCTAATTTTGGCAGTCCGCAGGTACGGGAGCGAGTTATAATTGTATGCTCCAGAGATGGCGATACCCCCCCGCATCTAGTGCCTACTCATTCCAATAATAAACAGTTTGGCTTGCCACAATGGAAAAGTTTCAAAAAGGCGGTGTCAGGAATCGAGGAACATCATCACCTGAACTTCCCTGAAAAAAGATTATATTACTATCGCATGTTAAAAGCGGGTCAGAACTGGAGGTCATTACCGCTAGAGCTTCAAAAAGAAGCTATGGGGAAATCCTATTATGCCGGTGGTGGGAAAACCGGTTTTCTGCGCAGGCTGGCCTGGGAAAAGCCATCACCAACACTAGTCACGCATCCGGCAATGCCTGCCACCGATTTGGCACATCCCGAAGAGGACAGGCCTTTATCGATAGAAGAATATAAACGAATCCAGGAGTTTCCTGATTCTTGGGTTTTAGCTGGTCCACTTATACAGCAATACAAACAGGTAGGGAATGCTGTTCCAGCCAGCCTCGGTTTTGCGGTAGGCAACTTAATTAAAAAGTTATTGAAGAATGATATTCCCGCCCAATATCCCGGCTTCAAATATTCTCGTTATCGAAACACTGATCAACTAAATTGGGAGATGGATTTTAGAAAAAGGTACGAAGCCGATAACAAAACTCAATCCTGTTTACTGTGACGAAGCTTTACTGCCCAATGCGCTCTAGTTTTTTTCGTGTTTCGTTACCAACCGATTTAAATATTTCGAGTAATTCGTCATAGATATTTTCTCCGGCAACAGTCGCCCAGTAATCTGATCCGATTAGTACGCATTCGTCATTTAGCATGTCAAATATTTTATTCGGCATAGTCCAGTTATAATCCTGCCTGTTATCGCCTCCGGGATTGTAGTAAAGCCCAAGATAGGTTTTAAATTCACTATCGTGACCTTTTAACAAGAGCATAGTTTTTTTAACGATCTCGGTTTGATCTAGATTGGGTTTAACTGTTTTTATGGATATAAACGATTGTTCATTTCCTCTTTTTATCCAGAGATCCGAAATGACTTTTTGAACTACGTGGTCACCTTTTTTATGCGCCTGGATTTTCGATAATTCTCTAGTCCAGTTGGGTTTGGCTTCCCCACTCCTAAGTGCTACCAATATCTTACCGATTTCATCGATAGCGCCTTTATTTACATTGACCTGTATTTCATATTGCCTCTCGCATTCGGCTCCACTATCAAGAGCGAGTATTTTTGAAATCTCTTCGATTGGCCCCTGACCAAAGGAGGTTGAAAACGAACGTTCGAATGCAGAAGCGGCGACCAGTTTTCTGGTTAGCAAGGCCTCGTGAAATGGCCGGTGAGTTTTATCCTTTTCGACGCGACGCAAAGAACCTTCGACGCAGCGATTAAGAATTTCGATAATCTGATTTTTTGTTTTTAGCTTCAAGTTTCATCTCCATGAAGCCAGCAGGATACAATGTAATAGAATGTTTGGTAATTATTTTATTCGTAAAGAGCTCGAAACCAGGGCGTAAAAATTACATCGGCCATAGCATTCACCTGCCTTGATTTTATACTGATATCTTCGAGAATCTGCTTGCTGTTTTGAACGCAGCTAGAATTCCCCTCCAGATCACTACCGTATCGCTGAATCAAATCGCGAATAATCTCCTCGGTCATTTCCAGATGGAATTGCACGGCGAGGCTGTTTTTATAGACGTAGGCCTGACACTCGGTGCAGTCGCTAACTGCCAATGGTTCGGCGAATGACGGTGGCGTAAATACATGTGCATGCCACTGGAAAGCCAGAAACTTCTCCGCGGCAGCTGAAAAATAAGGGCTACTACTCGCGGCGGGTAATAGTTCGACTTCGTGCCAGCCGACTTCAACCGAATGCCCAGAATGCACGTCACCACCGAGCGCCTTACTCATTAATTGTGCGCCCAGACAAACGCCAAGGACAGGTGTGTCGTTGGCATAGGCCTTTTTAATCAGCTCAATTTCCTGATTCATCCAGTCAGTGGGTTGATTAACATTACCCGGGCCACCCATAAAAATCAGTCCTGAAACCGAGTCCAGATCCATGGGCACGGATACACCGTCGTAAAGACATACCTGCTCGTATGGGTAGCCGAGCCTATCCAGTAAATCGGCCAGGTAACCGGGCGGCTCGCAGGTGATATGAGTGAAAATACGGATTAGCTTCATCGGCCTTATTATACGGTTCCTTCAAATCTGAAAAACAAATAATATTAAAGCACGTCATTGCGAACTGAATTCACAATGACGGTGCTTTATTATTCAGTATTATTCGGCCGACTTTGTACCGCAACTATTAATACCTAATAAAGCATAAGGTGGGCACCAGCCAATAACAGCGGTGCCGAGTAATACCACGCCGACGACCAGGGCGATGATTCCGAGTGTTCCCGCTACAATGCCTGTGGCAAATAAAGCGATGCCGGCAATGCCAGCCAGTGCGCGGATGGTTCGATCGATTGTTCCTACATTTTTCTTCATGGCTATGACTCCTGTGAATATTGAGGTTTTATTTTATGAAGATTTGACCGAGTTTTCAGTGACAATGTCACCAAGGTCGGGCTTTTTTATTGATGTATAATTAGTGACATTCTACCGAACTGAGTCACCTTTGAAACATGATTCAACAAAAAATCTGATCCCTGTTGGCATTAGTAGCTGTCTGATTGGTGAGAAAGTTCGCTACGATGGTGGTCACAGACACAATATCCACATCATGAATTCGCTCGGTCAGTATTTTGATTTCCAGCCTTTTTGTCCAGAAATGGCGATTTGTATGGGCGTGCCGCGACCGCCTGTGCGCCTGGTCAAAACGGCTAATAAGATAGAGGCAGTGGGGGTTGAGAATAATGAGCTGCGAGTGACCGACGAATTACAGGCGATGGCGCAACAGCAAAAGCACTGGCAGGCGGGAATTTTTGGATATATCGTCAAAAAAGGATCACCCAGTTGCGGCATGGAGCGGGTGAAAATTTATAGCAATGGATACCCGCGAGACCAGGGGTCTGGTTTATACACTCAGGTTTTGATGGAGAATTTCCCCGACCTGCCAGTCGAGGATGAGGCCGGGTTAGATGATCCACAACTCGGCGAAGATTTTATCCGACGTGTTTTTAGCTATCATCGGCGGCATAAAGACCGCGAGGCAGGTTTGGTCAATGCTTAGCCAGCTCGATCAGCGCTGATTGATCGTGTATCTCAATACGACCTCGATGCGTGCTTATCAGGCCTCGCTCCGAAAAGTCTCTTAGAATCCGGCTAATGACTTCGCGTGAACTGCCAACATCGGCGGCCAACTCGGCGTGGGTTTTATCCAGTACAGAGTCGCCATTTGCCAGAGCACGCGCAAACTGCTCGGCGAGGCGTACATCGATGCGTTTGAACGCAACTTCTTCGACTACTGAAATAATATCGCTCAACCTGTGCGACAGGAGGCGAAATACAAATTGTTGCCATTGCGGTTCCTGGCAAAACCAGTCAACTACGTTAGCAGGGGAAATAAGAACCGCTTTGACGATTGTTTCAGTAACCGCCATTGCCGGGAAACTGTCACCATTCATGATGCAGGAGGCGGTTAACACGCAACTCTCGCCCGCATTGATTCTATAGAGAGTTACTTCTCGCCCGCTCGTTGATAGTTTATATACTCGTCCCACGCCATCGAGAACCATCGCCAGTTGGGCGCAGTGCTGGCCTTCATCACAGATTGAACTCGCGGCCGGTAATTCGGCATACTGGGCCTTACTGTAGAATGATGCTACAAATGCAGGCGAACATTGTTTGATGAACGGAAAGCGATTTTCAAACTCGGCCTGTTGTATGGTAGAGATCATTTCCTTCCTCGTAGCGGAATAAATTTAATGAAAACCAAAATTACTGAATTATTTGATATCCAGCACCCAATCATACAGGGCGGTATGCATTTTGTCGGCTTTGCCGAATTGGCCGCTGCGGTCAGCAACGCCGGTGGTTTGGGGTTTATCACCGGTTTGACGCAGAAAACACCGGCAGATCTGGCGAATGAGATCGCGCGCTGTCACGAAATGACCGATAAGCCGTTCGGTGTTAATTTGACTTTCTTGCCCGCGTTTACCGACCCACCTTATACCGAATATATTCAGGCCATCATCGATGGCGGCGTTAAAATTGTCGAGACCGCCGGACGCAGTCCTGAGGCTTATATGCCATCGTTGAAAGAAGCTGGCATAAAGGTCATCCATAAATGCACCTCGGTGCGGCATGCATTGAAGGCTGAAAGTATCGGCTGCGATGCGGTGAGCGTCGATGGTTTCGAGTGCGGTGGCCATCCGGGCGAAGACGATATTCCGAATTTAATTTTACTGCCGCGCGCAGCGCAGGAACTATCGATCCCCTTCGTCGCTTCTGGCGGTATGGCCACCGGCGCTCAACTGGTGGCGGCACTCGCTCTGGGGGCCGAAGGTATCAACATGGGTACGCGATTCATGGCGACCGAGGAAGCACCAATACACGATAATGTTAAACAGGCCTTGGTCAACGCCAGCGAGCTGGATACGCGACTGATCATGCGGCCGATACGCAATACCGAAAGAGTGCTGGCTAACTCTGCGGTTGATCGAATCCTGGAAAAAGAAAAAGCTTTGGGTGATCAGCTCAAGATCGATGACATTATCGACGAGGTTGCCGGCGTCTACCCGAAGGTGATGATCGACGGTGAGATGGAGGTCGGTGCCTGGAGCTGCGGTATGGTTGCCGGGCTAATCGACGACATTCCCAGCGTTGAGTCGTTGATTAACGGTATAATGGCTGATGCTGAGCGGATTATTGGTGAGCGTTTAGGTGGTTTGGTTAGGGGTTGATTGGGTTGTTATTTGGCGCAGCTAAATTCTTACTAAGGTGTTCATTTTTTTATCTCAGGCAAACAGGATTTTCGCTAATTTCTTCGCAGTTTCTTGCATGACTGGAATCTTGGTTTCGAGCTCCTTCATGTTTTTGCGCGATGTAAGTGAGTGGGTAGAAAGACAGGAGCAAAGGCCGCGATTTAGATTATAGATTGGCACGGATGCGCCAATCATGCCATCGAACCACTCTTCATTATCAAACGCATATCCACGAGACTGGATCAGGTCAAGTTCTGTGGAAAATCCCTTCTGGGTGGATATCTTGTTTTTCGCGTGTCCAGTCGCAGGGGTGCTCTTAAATATTTCTATCGCCGCGCTACGCTCAAATGTACTTAGATAAAGCTTCCCTGAGGCGCTGCTAGTTAGAGGAAGCCGGTCGCCAATCCTGACGTTATTCTGGATCGGCCAATGGGACTCGAATCGATCATAATAAGTGAGCATCTCTCCAGTGGGTACAGATAAGCTAATGGTTTCATCCATCTCGATTGATAGCTTCTTCAATATTACTCGCCTTAATGTTACCTGCGGCTCATAAGTAAGGCAGTTGAGCATCAAAGAACGTAAGCTCGAACCAGGAACAAATGTCCCCGAAGGACTTGCGGCGATGAATTTTTCTTCGGTTAGCGCTTCTAGCTGGCGGTAAATAGTCGGCAGGGGGATGTCGAGTGACTTTGACAGGTGTATCGCAGTAGCTGCATTAGGCTCCCGGACGATCGCGCCCAACACTTCGATGATGCGTTTCGATGATGTTCTTTTACTGCTAGCGGCCATATATTCCTTTACGAGATATTTTGTAGTTAGTTATCGGACTCGTGATTTCAGAAAATCGTTAGCTGGCTACACAACTACGGACACTGGCATCTACTGGTTTATTCGTCGCGTCCGTCTCTTTGGGATTGACGATACGTACGGTCGCCGTTTTGTTTTGAGTAAAGAAATCAACCGAATCCTTGCCTTGCACCTTATTATTGCCTACTAGTGAATCCTTGATGCCGCCAAAGGGTAGATAGGGATGCGGCGCGCAAATGCCAACGTTGACGCCAACCATGCCGACATCCGCTTCATTGATAAATTTCTCCGTATAATAGCTGTTCTGGGTGAATATGCAGGCACCATTTCCCATGTCATGATCGCTAATCATTTTTAAAGCGGTATTGATGCAGCCTACTTTAATGACGCTGAGTACCGGGCCAAAAATTTCTTCTTTAGCGATACGCATACAGGGCGTAACGTCGGTGAATACGGTAGGGCCAATAAAATACCCGTCGCGGTTTGCATCAGGGAGGGCAGGATTGCGTCCGTCCAGAGCGAGAGTAGCGCCAGCTTCGACGCCAACACGGATGTATTCTTCTACCTTCGCCTTAGCCTGTGCAGAAATCACCGGGCCCATGAAAATGTCCGGGTCACGGGCATCACCCAGAGTGATTTTGCGTGAGGCTTCTAGCAGGCGCTCGACAAATTCATCATGAATTTCAGGAACGACTGCAATATTAGAAACCGCCAGGCAGCGTTGGCCTGCTGAGCCGTAACCGGACATCAGGATGTTTTCGATTAGAAGATCCATTGGAGCATCTTCCATTGCAACCAGGAAGTTTTTAGCGCCGCCGAGTAGCATGGTCTTTTTGCCGTTGCGACCACAACCTTCGGCAATGGCCCTGGCGGTCGGAGTTGATCCGACCAGACAGACGCCGACAACGTGTTCATTTTCATACCAGGCTTCAACGACCTCGCGGTCACCGTGAACGACATTAACGACGCCGCTGGGTAAGCCAATGTCGACTAGCAACTGCATCATCTTCTGCATAAACAACGGCGATTCGCTGGATGGTTTGTAAACGAATGTATTGCCAGTGGCAATTGCTACCGGAATAAACCAGCCAAATACCAAAGCTGGAAAGTTAAACGGTGCTACACCACAGAAAACACCTAAAGGTGCCTTAATCACGCGACCGTTAATATTGGGCGCAATGCCCTGAATGGTTTCGCCCTGCATCAGGGTGGGTGTGCTGCAGGCCATTTGCACAATTTCAATTACCCGGCTCACTTCGCCGCGAGCTTCTGAGATATGCTTGGCCTGATCGAGCGCGATAGCCTGAGCTAGTTCTTCGAGATTTTCCTGCATGGCGTGATAAATCTTAAAAATATAATTCATCCGACGCGGTAAAGGAGTTGCGCACCAGCCCGGAAATGCCCTGGCCGCAGCTTCGACGGCCTGATTAGAAATTTCTGGCGTCGACATCGGCACTTCACCGATTATTTCGGCAGTAGACGGATTTATTAAAGGTACTGTTTCGCAGTCCGATGGCGCGACCCACTCTCCATTAATAAAGTTTTTGATCTGATTTAACTCAATCATATTGCCCATTAGTCTTTTGCTCCAAATTTCAGAATTAATAAAAATATCGAGAAGGTTATTTTTAATATGAGAATTATATTCTCATTTAATTGACACTAGATCAAGAGATTAATAAGAAGACTCCGGGCAAGGCTAATTTCCTCTACGGGTCAACTTTGTTTTTGTTAATATGAGGTCTCCTGAAACGAGCCATTCTTATGTCTAACTACCCAATCAGTCGCTTCCCGATTCCCGAATTATCCGAGCTACCCGAAGATATCCGTCAGCGCATTAACGAGGTCAACGAAAAAGCTGGTTTCATCCCCAATGTTTTTCTTGCACTGTCGCATCGGCCTGCCGAGTTTCGTGCCTTTTTCGCCTATCACGATGCTTTGATGGAAAAGGACAGTCCCGGTCTCAACAAGGCTGAGCGGGAAATGATTGTGGTCGCGACTTCTGCCAGAAACCAGTGCCAGTATTGCGTGATCGCGCATGGTGCGATACTTCGGATTCGTGCGAAGAATCCACTGATAGCCGATCAGGTCGCTACTAACTATCGCAAGGCAGATATTAGTGATAGACAGAAGGCCATGCTCGATTTCGCGCTGAAGGTATCGCGCGAAGCCGAGAAGGTTAATGACGCGGATTATGAACTACTCAATCAGCATGGTTTCGATGACGAGGATATCTGGGACATCGGTGCAATTAGCGCCTTTTTTGGATTGTCGAACCGCATGGTGAATCTCACCAGCATGCGTACTAACGAAGAGTTTTATCTAATGGGGCGGGTTCCGCCTGAAAGGACTTAACTCATATACATACCGCCGTTCACCGGCAGATTAGCGCCGGTCATATAGGCATTTTTATCCTCGGTCAGGAAACAGACCGAATACGCGATTTCTTCCGGTGAAGCCAGGCGTCCGACCGGCACCTGGTTGACGATGGCGTCGAGCACTTCAGTTGGCATCGCACTGGTCATTTCGGTTTTGACGTATCCCGGTGAGACCGTATTGACGGTGACGCCTTTGGCGGCTACTTCCAGCGCCAGTGCCTTGGTAAAACCGTGTAATCCGGCTTTGGCTGCAGAGTAATTAGTCTGACCAAACTGACCTTTTTGGCCGTTAACTGAGGCGATATTAACAATGCGGCCGAAATTTTTCTGGGTCATATCGTCTACCACGTGACGTGTGACGTTAAAGGCTGAATCGAGATTGGTACGTAGCACCGAATTCCATTGCTCCGGTTCCATCTTTCGTAATGTCTTGTCACGAGTAATACCTGCGCAATTGACCAGAATATCGATGCCTCCCAGGCGACTACCGATATCGGCTATCATTTCCTGGCTGCCTTCGTAGTCAGAGACATCACCAGCAGCGATTTCAATATCGTAGCCTTCTTCCTGACGAGCTTTTTGCCAGGCCTCTGCAGCATCTTTTTCGGGGGGGAAATAACCAGCAACTACCTTTCGACCTTGTTCAGCCAGGCCGATACAGATCGCAGAACCAATGCCACCAGTACCACCCGTGACCAATGCAATTTTTTTCTCGTTCACTTTATACTACCCCTTAAATCGATTTAGTGTAATGCTGCGCTGCACAATTTAATGTTCAGGGGGAAGCTTGTCAAGCCACGAGTCGGCTTTAAAGATGGCTTATTACTTTAGGGATAGAAGTGAATTTGTCCAAATTAGAAGCCTGGTCGAAAGCTTATTCAGAATCACCTTTTTGTTTATCGGCCCCCGACAAGCCCATCATCTGGCTCCATGTGTCCATATTTTTCCGCGTCATGTCGGTCCACATCGACATAGGGTTCTGTCCAGCCAATCCTTCGAAGGTCTTGCCGAATTCGAGTTGCTGGTCGTGAAAGAATTGCAGGCTCTGTCCCATGAACTCAGAAAAACCCTCCTGTGGTGCGGAACCATAGTAACGTATAAATCGTTGCAAATTATCGTTCGAAAACAACGGATTTGTTTCTGACTCCTGTTCGAGGATTATCTGTAACAGAATACTGCGGGTAATGTCTTCACTGCTCTTTTGCTCTACGACCTTAAATGCCACCTCGTTGACCACCAACTCGCGTACTTCAGTCAGGGTGATATAGCAGCTCGTTTCAGTATCGTATAGCCGACGGTTGGGGTATTTCTTAATAATTCTTATCGCTTGTTCTTCGTCGCTCACGGCTGCCACACTTAATAAAATTAATGGCGAAAGTGTACCGTAAACTATCCTGTTTGTATGGCTCTGTGAGGGACAAGTCGCGAAGCGATGCCCCCACAGAACCATGCAAAATAGATATGTTGCACTGCACAATAAACGCTGATAAACTAATTCCCATTACATATTAAAGGGTTAACAACTATGTCTGATGAAAAAGAGTGGACGGATGAATGGCTTAAAGCCCAGCAGAAATTTGTTGAAAGCTGGAGCGATATGTCAAAAGACTGGATCAATTCTGAGTCGAATTCGCAAACCGATTTGTGGGCTAACGGCCTGGAAATGTGGCGCAAGACTTATCCTTTCCCCTACCAAATCCAGCCTGAATCCGAACAGGTAATTAATAAATGCCTGGATATTGGGAAGGGGTATTTCACGATGGCCGAGCAGATTGGTAAACAGATTGCTTCGGGTGGCAACCCCGATCAGGTGGTTAACCAGTGGCTTGAGCAGTTAAAGACTACTCTGCAACAACAAGCTGATCACTGGTCACCGATGCAGCATCAGGCTACCGGCGATTTAATGTCGCAATGGATGAACCCTTCGACTAGCTGGCAGCAAATGGCCGGGGGCATGTTACCTTTTCAGATGCCGGGCTCGAACCCAGCCGGATATGGTCTGGGAGCGGAATTCGACGAACTGAATAAAGCTCTTTCTATGCCCGGCCTCGGATATTTCCGCGAAAGCCAGGAGAAGCAACAGGCAGGCATCAAACTGGCGATGGATTTTCAACAGGCCAACGACAAATTTAATCAGGCTCTGCTACGTGTCTCTATCGAATCACTGCAATTGCTCCAGCAAAAACTCGGAGAATTTCAGGCTGACGATGCTAGCGAGGCACCTACCTCAATGCGAGGCCTGTATGATCTTTGGGTTGATGTTAGTGAAGCCACTTACGCCGACTTTGCCATGAGCGAAGAGTACCAGTCGCTATATGGCGATATGGTGAATCGATTGATGAAGCTGAAAAAGCATTTCAGTGAAATGATCGATGAAACTATGGATAAATTAAATCTGCCTTCGCGCAAGGAAATGGATACGGTGCAACAACGATTGCAGGAGACTCGTCGTGACAATCAAGCGCTGCGTCGTGAGCTTAAAGAAATACGAGCGTTGTTAACCGCCAAAAAATCTGTCAAAGCGCCAGTCGATAAGCCAGTCACTAAGAAAGCTACTGTCAAGAAAGCAGCCGTGAAGAAGACAGCGAGCAAAGCCAGGGCAGGAGCATAACCATGAACCCATTCGAATATCGTCCTGATCAGCTGGTTGAAGAACTGGTAAAATTTAATCAAAACTTCAGCAAAGGTGTACATAACCTGCTCGAATCTGAAGAAATCTCTGAAGGCGTCACCCCGCGCGAAGAAGTCTATAGCGAAGACAAACTCAAGCTTTATCGCTATCAGGGTTCGGCCGGTGTGGTACAGAACAAGACGCCGACGCTGATTGTTTATGCGCTGGTGAATCGTCCTTACATGACCGACATCCAGGAAAACCGCTCGACCATCAGAGGGTTACTCGATGCGGGCCAGGATGTTTACCTGATCGACTGGGGTTACCCGGATCGTGCTGATCGTTTCCTCACGCTCGATGACTATATCAATGGCTATATCGACCGCTGTGTCGATGCTATCTGTGAGCGCCACGGCATCGACAAGATCAATATCCTCGGCATTTGTCAGGGTGGTGTGTTTAGCCTTTGTTACAGCACTTTGCACCAGGACAAGGTGAAGAACCTGATCACCATGGTGACGCCGGTGGACTGCAAAACGCCCGACAACATGCTCAGCCACTGGGTGCAGCAAATGGATATAGACTTGCTGGTCGATACCATGGGAAATCTGCCGGGTGATATGCTCAACTGGACTTTTCTTAATCTGAAACCCTTCCAGCTCATGGGCCAGAAATACGTTTCCATGGTCGATATCATCAGCGACGAGAAGAATGTCAAAAACTTCATGCGTATGGAAAAGTGGATATTCGACAGCCCCGATCAGGCTGGTGAAGCCTTCCGACAATTTATTAAGGACTTTTATCAGGATAATAAGCTGATCGAAGGTGGATTAATGATTGGTGATCAGGAAGTTAGCCTGGCTAATCTGAAGATACCGGTGTTGAATATTTTCGCCGAACAGGATCATCTGGTACCACCCGATGCATCGCGCGCGCTGGAAAAAGTAGTCGGCACTAAAGATTACACCGAGCTATCTTTTCCCGGTGGTCATATTGGTATTTATGTGAGTGGTTCAGCGCAGAAAACTATTCCGCCGGTAATTGGTGAGTGGTTAGATGAGCGTAGTTGATGGACTTAAATATCCTGGGTATTGGCTGTTTAGCTCGTGATACACATCCGACAAATACAGTTGTTAAAATATGCACGATGCCGATATAGATAGGGAGGTGACCATCTCATCACCCTACCGGGCCAGGAGAAAATAGTTTCCTTACCCTTGTCCAATTACAAGAAAAGGCATAATAGAAAAATAAAGTATAAAAATAATTATAGCTAGAGTAATAAAAAGCTGAATAGGCTTGTTAAAAAGCCGTTGAATAAATGTTTCATACTCTCCTTGATCGATTTTCTGCTGTGTTTCTAGCCTTATACGCTGGCTTCTTTTAACTTGGTATTCATCTATTAGTTGTTTTGCCTGAGTGTATTGGGCTTCGTCATTTAACCATAGCGCATGCATGGATATCTCCCAGTTGCCGGCAGGTGACTCGTAAAAACCCATTTTATTTTCGGTTAGCAGATTTTTTATATCATCGGCTTCGTTATAAGATACCGATTTAAGTTTAAAAATAAGTTTAGCCATTAACTATTTGATTCTTTAGGAGGCGGTGCCAGAATTATAACTGGTCAACTTTGTATTGCAGCATAAATGAAGAAACTGAAGTATCTTTTAAATTTTTGGGCACAATATTAAATAATTGGTACTCATAAATGGAAGAAACTTCGATGCAACTTAGATTGCCTGCATCACTGTAGAAATTGACCGCTGAGGGCCGTAGGGCGCATTAGTGCAGCGTAATGCGCCGCATGTAAAACGAAGATTAAAGGAAGAATCAATCATGCCAAATCACATTAGAAGCCGAGTCAAAGGGGGATGTTATTTCTTCACCGTCAACTTGCTTGAGCGCTATCAAAATCGGCTACTCATTGAGCAAATCGATTTATTGCGCGAAGCGGTTAAAAGTCAGATATATCCGAAAAACTGGGGTGGCAATTCGCTTGAACTTGAGGTCGGTGAAAGTTTTTAAGACATTCGGCGTATTACGCTGCGCTAATACGTATATGGTCTCCTCCCCGTTTGCAAGACAAAGTGATTTAAAGAAAGGAACAAGTTAGCTACCGTATATCCGGCCTGTTGGTGCGCATTTTTTTGCGCTGGCCTCGATGATGTAGTCGCACGGTGTGTCCTCATCGCCCTACCGGGGTTTATGCCCCATGCGTTAGCCAGGTTTTCACGCCGCCGAGTTGACTCGTTTTTCATCATTCACTGTATCTTAGCAATCGTTGGTAGGATATTTATTTTCCTCGTCTAGTCTGCCTATTAATACGCCATGTTAGGCTGGTAATCTCTGTTATTGACCACCATTGCCCAGGCAATACGCGCGAGTTTATTGGCCAGTGCAACCGCCGCTTTGTTCGTGCCACGTCGAGCTTTGACCGATTGTATCCAAAGACTAAGCCGGTCGTCTTTTTTGTCGGCACAACGAACCACTGAACGGGCTCCGTGTATGAGCAAGGATCGAACATAAGTATCACCGCGTTTAGTGATGCCCAGTAGCATCGGTTTACCACCGCTACTGTGCTGGCGCGGAACCACGCCCAGCGCCGCTGCCGCGTCCCGACCTCGCTTGAATTGCTGACCGTCACCCAACCAGCAACTAAAAGCACTGCTGACAATGGGGCCAAAACCAGGCAGTTGTTGTAAACGTTTCTGAATAACCTGGCTACTGAGCTGTTTCAGTTGTTGATCATAGTGAGCAATTTCTTCATCCAATCCACACAGTCGATCGTATTGACGCTGGAGTAACTCTCGAAACAGGACGCTTAACGTATCGTTACTGATTTGAATGGAAATGGCTCGGCGAATATGGCCAATCCCCTGTGCGACGACAATGCCGTGTTCGCACAACATCCCCCGTAATTGATTGGCCAATGCGGTACGGTCGCGAACCAGTCGCGCGCGTATCCGATGTACCAGCTGTTCTTCCTGTTGTTCAATGCTTTTGATTGGGACACCACGTATCGCACCATGATGCGCTGCTTCGGCTATGGCTGCGGCATCGTTGTAGTCATTCTTTTGTCCACGTAAATAGGCTTTTACATGCTGCGGTGGCAACAGGATCACTGCGTGCCCGAGTGCCTGCAACTCACGCGCCCAATAGTGACTGCTGGAACAGGCTTCAAGCGCGATTTGGCTTGTGGGTAATTGAACAAAATAAGGCAATAACGCAGCTCGGCGCAGTATTTTCTTACGCTGTAATTTCCCCCTGGCATTTAACTCGACAAGGTGAAAAATATTTTTTGCTATATCTAGCCCAATGGTTGTATCGTTCATGTCGGTCTCCTCTTTGTCTTCTCTGTTGATGGCTTGTCCATCATGGCACATTGCGATGCCGAAATAGATAGGGAGGAGACCATCTCATCACCCTACCGAGCTAGATCGTTTTTTTCGCTTACTGATTCCAACTAGACCACTCCTAGTTAGCGGCGAGAATAGCGTTAATCCATTCTCGGGATACCCGTTTGCACCATTCAATGGTTTCGTCGTTTTCATAAGTACTGGAAACGTTTATATCCAAAATTCGATTATTAACGCGTACTATCGACTTTGCAGTTATTTCGGAGACTTCGATACTGGTATCTGGGAATTCAAAGCTCATATTTATCTTATAGATCCCCCCTACCGAGTCTTTTGAATCCAAGAATATTCCAAGAGAAACCGGTGGCCCAGTCACTTCAGCTTGTACTACCAGGCCCATTTCTTCTTCGACAATCTTCGTTCCTTCTTCTAAACCTTTCTCTGTCACTTCTAAAATTTCGGATGGCAGTGATTCAAATTTTTCCTTAATGACGCGACGTAATATTTCAAACTTATCTTCATAAATTATCGAATACTCGAACTTCCTTTGTACACTGAGGCTAATTGATGATTCCAGTTCCAAATCCTCTCCGCCCATAGCTCGAGTTCTATCATTGTTATCGACTAACAAGACCAGCACTCTATGGGACTCCAGCACTTCTCGTTCAAGCTGGTCGAACATTTTCGAGGAGACGCTTTTCAAATCATGGAATCCATTTACTACAGGGACATTGAATGATCTACCACCAGCTTGCACGATAACTAGTGGCAGATTATCTTTTTGTGGCTTGATGGATAATTGGTGATCGGAGGGAGCACAGGCTGTGGCCAGGATTGCAACAAATGCTAAAAGTCCAAATCTGTTATTCACGGTTCCTTAACCACATGGCTCTAAGTCTCTTGGAAACGAACTGAATTGTTCCCGTTCTTTTTCGTCATATTCGCCAATTTTGCCCCTAGAATTCCAACCACGATTTAGGTGCGCGAATACATGACCAATTTGGATTTTATATTCAACTTCGTCTATAGAACCTTTCTTATTCATTTCAGTAATTAGGCTTTCGAGATGCTCTTTGGCATCTTCAAGTTCGTACATTAGTGATGACCATTCTAAGGGGTTCGATTTGACATTGATCATTATTTATTTTGTACTATAACAGTTAACTAGTCTGTTTCTCTCTTGAACAAGATAGGAAGAAACTACCTACCTCCATGACAACCAGTATATATCAGTCTGTTAAGGCTATGTCACCAATGGCCGCAGTTGCCCGTTTACCAACAAATAGTTCCAAACTCCAAATGCCCGCAATCGGCACCAAACCCACCCATAACAGTACCCCAAGCCATTACCCACTGTCAGAACAATTAAGAGTTTCAATCCGAACCGACAAAATTTCATCCAAACTCATCCATATTAGCTAAAACTCAAACTCCATCATCTGAAAAACCTGCCCGGCATTACGCTTAGCAAGAAACTCGGCAGTGGGCAAATGCAGGTAGGGCGACTGATCAACCTCGTAGGCTTCCTGTAGCGAACCGCCATTATCGATGACTTCGCCGATTTTGGTGCGTAGATAGACCAGATAGTCGCGGGTGTATTTTGTGACAGTTGCCATGTCGGTAGGCCCTCCATGCCCAGGGATTACCACTTCGGCACCCAGGGCTTCGAACTTATCCCAGGTTTCGATCCAGGCTTTTGAGTCGGTGTGTTCGAATAAAGGCAGCATGCGTTGATGGAAAGCCATATCGCCCGATATCACCAGTTTTCTTTCGGGCAGCCAGACCATGATATCTCCCGGACTATGCGCCGGGCCCAGGTTGAGTAATTCGATCCGCTCTTTGCCTAGCTGTATCACTTTCTTCTCTTCGAAGGTTTCATCTGGCAACACGATACGTGTACCTTCCGACTTTTCTTTGGCTCTGGCTTGCATTACTTCGAGCAGAGCGAAAGACTGTTCTTCGATTTCCTCTTTGGCGTCGATATGCGCGATGACCGGCACACCCTGATCCTGCCAGTAGCTAGACCCTAGCATGGCATGGCCCTGACCATTTTCCAACACCACGTATTTGACCGGCTGGTCGGTGATTTTTTTAATTTCTTCGTGCAGGGCTTTTGCCAATAAATAATTGTCACCAGCATTGACGACCAACACGCCTGCATCGGTAATAACAAATGACAGGTTATTGTTATGACCAGAGTTCGCATAGGTACGCGGAGCGGTAGCACCGATGGCCGACCAGACACCGGGAATCACTTCCCGTGGCAAATCATAGAGTGCTGACTGCGGGGCTTTATCACTGTTATAAAGTGCTTCACCTGTTAACGTTGACCCTGACAGCTTTCCACGCATGAATTTAGCGGCTCGTTGTATCGCATCTTTGGATGCCAGATCGTCAGCAAAGCTACGTACGTTTTCGGGGCGGAAATCAAAGCCGCGACCCACGCCTGGATAAATGATCAAACGAGCATCCCGTCCTTTGTCCTGCATGACCTTGATACTGGTCTCGATCACGCGTCGGCGTTGATACTGCTCTTCGTCACCGATAAATACCAGCATCGGGAGTTTTAGTTCATCGATTTCGCGGGCATAGCCATAGACCTGCTGTGGTTCGGGTGCATTCGGATCCTGAAGATGCGGGTAATAAGAGACATAACAGGCGATTTCCTTCTCCTGTCGCTTGAAGGTTGTTGCAACTTTTAAGCTGTAATAGCCGCCGCGTGTATGCGAATAAAGGCAGGCCTTGTCGCTACTAATGTCGTCGCGTGCGAGTAATACATCTACTGCTGCATCGACATCCTTCTCAAGCGCATAATCATGTTCAATAGGATGGGTGCCGAGGAAGTGAGCCTCATAGATATTCGGTGCCAGTACGACGAAACCACGCGCTGCCAGGCGACGCGCATGACGTTGAACCAGGTCATCCAGGCCACGGCGACCGTGTACGAATAATACTGCGGGGTACTTCCTGTCATCGGCCGGTCTCATTATCAGCGTGGGTACTTCTACCTCGCCGCTCATATAGCTGGTTTCGATAGTGTCTACCGGATAGTTTTCGGGCACGTCGATTTGCCCGTTATCCCACCAGCTATCCTGCCACCACCAGGAATTATCTTTGTCTGGCGATTGGGCTGCTACTTGCTGACTTGATAATAGAGTAAAGAATAAAACCAGCAGTAGAGATATTAATTGCATGAACCTAAACCTCTTCAGGAAGTTTAACAAAGCAAGAGATTATACAATCGGGGATTTTAGATGTCGGTATATCTTTGTAGACAGAAAGACAGTTAAGTTTCAGCCTGCTTGCACCTACGTAGTATCATTGAGTAGATACCTCAACCATTAAAAACAAGAAAAGCCATGAGCAAAATCTCAGTAAAAGCATTCAACGAAATAATCAGGACGGAACTCCCCTGGGCTGACGAGGTCGGCATGGTGCTGGAAAGCATCGAAGCCGGTAAAGCCGTACTCAAACTGCCATTTAAAGCAAATTCCTTACGTCCCGGCGGCACTATCGCCGGACCGCATATGATGGCGCTGTCCGATGCCTGCATGTATGCCGTAGTGCTTAGCCTGTTGGGCGAGGCTAAACTGGCGGTGACTACCAGCTTTAATGTCAATTTCCTGCGTAAACCGGGCGAGACGGACCTGTTTGCCGAAGGCAAGATAATCAAACTCGGCAAGCGACTTGCCATCAGCGAGGTATCGGTATTTAGCGATGGCAATATCGTCTCGCATGCTACCGGGACTTATTCGATTCCACCAAGGACATAAAAAAGCCGATGCTCTTTCGAGGATCGGCCCTTAGATCAGTAACAAAGACTGATTAATACATATGCTGACCACCGTTAATCGACAGCGTTGATCCGGTAATGAATCCGGCGTTGTCGGATACCAGGAACTCAACACCGCGCGCAATTTCACTGGCTTCACCGAGACGGCCGACCGGAATTCGTGCCACAATTTTTTCCAGCACGTTTTCTGGCACAGCACGAACCATTTCTGTTGCGATATAACCGGGTGCGATGGCGTTAACGGTAATGCCTTTACCAGCGCCTTCCTGAGCCAGTGCCTTGGTAAAACCATGAATGCCAGATTTCGCTGCGGCATAGTTGACCTGCCCGTATTGACCGGCCTGTCCGTTGATCGAGCCGATGTTAACGATACGTCCGAAATTACGCTCACGCATGCCATTAAGAACCGCATGGCACATGTTAAAGCAGGAGGTTAGATTGGTCTGTATAACGTCATGCCATTGTTCGTAATTCATTTTATGCATGGTGCCATCACGCGTAATCCCTGCGTTGTTAATCAGTACTTCAACTGGCCCGGCATCGCCTTCGATTTGTGCAACTGTAACCTGACAGGCTTCGTAGTCACCGACATCAAATTTATAAGCCTTAATGCCTGTTTGATCGGTGAATTTCTTCGCCGCGTCGTCATTACCTGCGTAGGTTGCAATTACGTTATATCCGGCATCTTTCAACGCCAGACTGATTGCTTCACCTATGCCCCGGGTGCCGCCTGTTACTAGTGCTATTCTGCTCACTTTATAGTCTCCATTGATTTAATGTTTATCCGCAAATATTACGGATTAAATACTTAACGTTCTACCGCAATGGCAACACCCTGTCCGCCACCGATACATAAGGTAGCGAGGCCACGATGTGCGTCGAGTCGATTCATGCCGTGTAGCAGGGTCACTAGCACGCGAGCACCGGAGGCACCAATAGGATGACCAAGTGCGATAGCGCCACCGCTGACATTTACTTTCGACAAATCCCAGCCCATTTCATGGTTGACTGACATCGATTGCGCGGCAAAGGCTTCGTTGGACTCGATTAAATCCAGGTCGCCTACCGACCATCCGGCTTTACCCAGACATTTCTTCGATGCTGGTATAGGGCCGGTTCCCATGATGGCTGGATCAACCCCAGCACTACTATAGGCCTTGATTGTTGCCAGCGGAGTTAAGCCAAGCTCGTTGGCTTTTGCTTCGCTCATTACCAGTAGTGCAGCGGCACCATCGTTGAGTCCAGATGCATTACCGGCAGTCACGGTTCCTTCGCGATCAAAAGCTGGGCGCAGTTTGGTGAGTGATTCGGCGGTAACACCGGCTTTTGGATATTCATCACGATCAAACACAATCGGATCACCACGACGTTGAGGAATTTCGACCGATACCAGTTCGTTCCGGAAGACATTGTCGCTTTGCGCCTGCTCGGCCTTGTTTTGTGATGCGGTAGCAAATGCGTCCTGGCCTTCACGACTAAGATTGTATTGTCTTGCTATATTTTCGGCGGTATTACCCATGTGATAGTCATTGAAGGCATCCCATAATCCGTCGACAATCATGCTATCGACCATCTTCCAGTCACCCATGCGTTGACCATCACGCGATTTCGGCAATACATGCGGTGAAGCGCTCATATTTTCCTGACCGCCGGCGATGACGATATCGGCGTCGCCGCATTTAATCGCCTGCGCAGCAAGATGTACGGCCTTGAGTCCACTTCCGCAAACCTTGTTTATAGTCATTGCGGGGCATTCTTTGGGTAATCCGGCGTGGATAACCGACTGACGAGCCGGATTCTGTCCGCTACCTGCGGTTAAAACCTGGCCTAAAATGACTTCGTCGATTTGATCGGCTGCGACGCCAGTTCTTTCGAGTAAAGCCTTAATGACTAATGCACCCATTTGAGGAGCTGGAATTGATGCCAAAGCGCCACCAAATGCGCCGATGGGTGTACGTACTGCATCAACTATTACTACGTTTGTCATAATTATTTCCTAAAAAAAAGCCCGGACTTAAATAATAAGCCGGGCTAAAACACTGTAAACAGCGAGGAGGAGTGACTGCTACAATTGAAAACCGTAGCAGTCAGGATAAACAGTTAACTAAGCAGCCTTCTTTGCAGCCTTGTTCATTTCCTTTTCAATCTTTTCTGCAGTTTTCCTAGCCTGGGCCTGTACTTCCGCCAACGAACCTTCGAATACCTTACCGGCTTCGGTCATGGCAGATTCTACTGCAACAGTATTTTCTTTACTGGCAGTCTGGAATTTTTCACCCAGAACTTCAGCATACTTCTGTTGCAATGCAACGGCTTCGTTCAGGTCTTTGGTTGCAGCCAGAGCTTGCAAGTGTGACAGGTTAGACTGCATCAATTCAGCGGTCTTCTCAGACTGGCTTTTCAGCAGGTTAACTGCCAAAGCTGTGTTGTTCTCGGCCAGTTTCATGACAGGCTTAAGGCTTTCCTGTGCTAATTTCACGAAATCTTCGTACATGAGTATTTCCTCTTTCAAACGATAATGATAAATGTCAAAAATTGATGTTGCACTGCAACAATGAAGTCAATATAGGAGTTAAATGAAGGCCTGTCAAGAAAAATGTTGCATTGCACAATAAATAATTGCAACGAGCGAATTTGAGGTTTTGATTTTAGATATCAAACTTAGACTCGCACAACTATATGTACAAGTTATACTTGTTCGTTATATTGTACATGAAGGTTCAAATTATGAGAGTTGTAAATTTTTCTGAAGCCAGGAATAAACTGAAAAGCGTTTTAGATCAGGTAGTTGAAGATTCTGACTATACTGTTATCTCTCGACGCGATGCTGCTGACGCTGTTGTCATGTCCCTCGATAACTTCAATGGCTTAATGGAAACCGTGCATCTATTAAAGAGTCCGGCCAATGCAATGCATCTGGCCCGGTCAATTAATCAGTATCGAATTGGAGAGATTGAAAATCATGAGTTGGTAGATGACTGAAATATTGGTATGGACTCTGGAGGCCTGGAAAGATTATGTTTACTGGCAAGGACAGGATAAAAATACCTTAAAACGGATCAACAAATTAATTATGGATACGCAGCGAAATCCATTTGAAGGTATAGGTAAGCCAGAGCCATTAAAGGAAAATTTGTCAGGCTTTTGGTCTCGTCGTATCGATGAAAGCAACCGTTTGGTTTACATAGTAGAAAATAATCGCCTAACCATTATTTCTTGTCGATATCACTATGAAAAATGAACCAGGAGTGTCGGAGTCATATATGACTCCGACACCGGGACTAGATTCAACGACTAAAAATTATATTTAGCGCTTAGCCAGAAGTTTCTTTCTGGGGATGGATAGAAGGCTTCGAAGTTAGTAGGTGCGAAAGTTACCGGATCAAAGTCGGTAAACTGGCTGCCGAACTCGCTGTATTCTTCATCCAGCAGGTTATTCACTCTAAAGGCGAAATCCCAATTCATATAATCGTACGATACATGAGCGTTGACCACTTCGTAGGATGGCAGAAGCGATAACTGATTATCAAAATCGCCACCAAAAACCTGCTCATCGACGGCAATGACTTCGAGGCCGAGTGATAATGCAGGGCTATACCGATAAGTCGTATCCAGGCGTATTGTCTGTTCTGGCACCAATGGCAGGTTACTGCCTTCAAAAGTACCGTCAGTAATTTCGGCATCGAGTACGGTAATGCTGATACGGGTATTCACAGCCTTCGACCACTGGTTCGATGCTTCGAGTATCACGCCTTCACGACTGGTTTTATCGAGATTCAAATTGGAGAAACCAGACGAATCAAATGCGATTTCGTTATCCAGGTCGATCGAATATAGAGTCGCTCTATAACGGCTCTGGCCACGTCGATATTCTGTACCAATTTCGAGAGATACACCTTCCTGAGTTAATAAACCAGGAGGATCGCCAAACGGTACGTTGGTATGTTCCTCAACTGTCGGAAAACGATAGTTTTGGTCGGCTCGGACGAAGACTTTCAGGTCTTGCTGGCGCCAGGTATAGCCGAGGCTGAATACTGTAACCGAGTCGTCGAAGTCATCAGCGGCAACTTCAGATTGCTGATCGCTATAACGTACACCTGCATTAATCTGGCTGGATTCACCTAAAGCCCATTCGCTCGAAGCATATAAATCCTGAATGGTCTGGTCGATGGCCTGAGGTCCAAACGTCGACACTAGTTCATAGTCGGTCTGGTTCAGATTAAAACCAAACAGAAGGCTGGAATAGCTTTTGGCAACCATTGGATTGACCAGGTACTTTGCAGATAAAGTCTTCGTGTCGCGATCCTGTGTAGTTAAAGATCCTGGGAAGGGGCGAAATGTCTGAATAAATTCCCGATCGGTGATGCGATTGGAATAGTCGATATTGAACGAACGCGACTCATCCAGATTCTTATTAATACCGATACGAAGCATGTCGGTATCGGTTGCAAAGAAATCATCCTCATAAAAGGACAGGGACTGAGTTCGATCTGTATCCATCTCTGCCTGCAATAATGCGCCGGGTGTTTGAATGTCAGCCTTAATCGTTTCTAATTCGACGTAACTGTCAAAACTGCTATGCCTCGTTTCTGCTTTTAAAGATAGACGCTGGTTTTCGGTTTCATTGTTATCACGATAGTTGTCGGTCTGTGTATCCGACACGGTAGCCGAGAGCCTGGTTCGCCCCAATACCTTTTTAAACGATGCATTTAGACGTGAAGCGCTGAAACTACCCGCACCCACGCTAACACTGGCACTATCCTCGGTAAACTTTTTACGAATAATATTGATGACACCGCCAACGGCCTGGTTACCGTAAAGAACGCCACCACTGCCCTGTAGAATCTCGATCTGGGCAACGTCGTCAATATCGATGACAGATAAGTCGGGCGGGGCACTGTCGGATGAATTATTCAACGGGCGACCATCGAGTAAAATCAGCGTGTTGCTGGTAGCAGTGGGACCAAAACCACGTAAATCGACCGTGGCCTGACTACCATCGCCAAAGAAATCGCTAACGTGTAAGCCCGCCTGGCCTCGCAGTAATTCGGCCACCGAGTTCGCATTCGACTCTTCTATAGTAGATTGTTCGATTACGGTAAGCGTAGTGATAGCCTCACTCCGCGGTTGTTCAATAGCTGAAGGGGTAATAACAATCACCATCGGATCATGCTCGTCAGCATAAGCCGAAGTAAATAAAGATATGGCAATCACGGCTGGAACAGCCGCTTTTAAATACGGTTTTGACATTTTAACCTCTGGCACCGCCCGTGCCTGTAAAACTAATAACAGGGAAATAAAACGGCGGCGTGAGGGCAAAAAGAATTTAAACCCCGATAATACCCACCGTAATATCATTTTTCATGAAGGCCGGTCTCCGGGCTCACAGATCGATCAGAATTCTAACCTTGTGGCATCAAACCTTCCCGAGCTTTCGCTCAGTGGTATGCATGACGCACTCTCTGTTTACCGTTGCGGGGGCAGCGTCGGAATTGATTGAAATGACTAATCGCACCGACTTCCCGTTTAATCCACTGCTGTGGACACCTTCAAGCCGCGAACCATATAGCGAGTTATATCTTATGGCAAGGGGTTTTTGGTCAACTGAACAGGTCTGCATTCAGCCACAGATGCACCAGAATACTGGCCGCATAACCCAGTGCGATCACCGGGGCCCACTTTAAATGGCCGAAGAAAGTATATTTGCCGCGAGCCTGTCCCATTAGTGCAACCCCGGCAGCAGAGCCAATCGACAAAAGAGAGCCACCGACTCCGGCGGTCAGGGTGACTAGTAGCCATTGACCCTGTGACATGTCGGGTAGCATGGTGAGTACCGCAAACATCACGGGGATGTTATCGATAACTGCGGATAGCAAGCCGACCGCAATATTGGCATTGGTAGCACCCCATTGCGTATACATAATGTCGGAAGCCAGTGCCAGATAACCCAGAAAACCCAATCCGCCTACGCATAATACGACGCCGTAAAAGAACAGCAGAGTGTCCCATTCGGCGCGTGCGACGTGTCTGAACACATCGAAGGGTACGACATCGCCGACTTCTGGATCGGTGGAATTTGAGTCCATACACGGCATAGCGTTTTTGTGCGTCACCTTGAGGTAGTAACCAAATACTTTCAAATACCCAAGGCCGGTGAGCATGCCGATGACAGGCGGCAGATGGAGAAAATTATGGAAGCTAACTGCGGTTGCGATAGTCGCCAGGAAAAGCATAATAATTCTGCGGGCACCTCGTTTCATTGGAACACTTTCCCTGTCGACCTGAGGCTTTTCGTTCGGTACAGCAAAGTGCATGAAGATGGCGGGCACCAGATAATTCACTACTGAAGGTATAAACAGGACAAAGAAATCGCCGAACTCGACAATACCCTTTTGCCAGACCATTAAAGTGGTAATGTCACCGAATGGAGAAAATGCCCCGCCGGCGTTCGCTGCGACGACTATATTGATGCTGGCCAGCAACACGAATCGGTTGTTATCACCGCCGACGGCTAGTACTACTGCACACATCAATAAAGCGGTGGTCAGGTTATCGGCGATGGGCGAGATAAAAAAAGCCAGAATGCCAGTAATCCAGAAAAGTGCGCGAAAGCCGAAGCCGGCGTTGACCAGGCGAGAACGCAAGGCTTCGAAGACATTTCGCTCTTGCATCGCATTGATATAAGTCATCGCCGCTAGCAGAAATAGCATGAGCTCGGTATATTCGAGCAAATTATGACGAATCGCCTTTTCTGGAAGTGCCTCGAGTCCGGGGTAATTCTGATAAGTCCAGGCAATGATGGCCCAGATCGCACCAGCCGCAATGATCACTGGTTTGGACTTGCGTAACAGCGTAAATTCCTCAGCCATTACCAGCGCATAAGCGAGGATAAAAATAACAATGCAGATAAGCCCGACTGTGGAGCCTGTCAAATCGAGCGGTTGAGTGAAGGCTTCATTCATGACTATCATACTCGCGAGTTGAACGGATGCTGTCAACTGAGCCATAATGCCTGGCACTTACCAATTGAAAATTAATGACCGAACAAAATCAAACTAACTGGTTCGGCGATATCGAAACGATTATCGCCGAGCCATTGAATTTCAAAGCCAAACTGGCGATAGGCGAAGAGGCGTACGCCTCTTTGAAAGTCAAAAATGCGGTGATCCAGGTCTGGGATGTCGCAGGGGTAGCAACAACGGCTGCGGTTGTCGCGAAATCTTCGGTAGTGGCGTCAACTTTTTTTGCGCCGACCGGTTTACTCGCCGCGATAGGTCTCGGCACTGCGGTAACCCCGGTAGGCTGGGTGATTGCCGCCGGTGTGGTAACCGGGGGTGCCTGGCTGGGAATTACGCGATATTTGGAAAAAAATGTGGCGAGTAAGGTAACCGTCGTGCCCAATTTCATCAACACGCCACTGGATGTGCTCGCGCTCGGTTTATTTGACCTGCTGACACCACTCGCACTCAAGGTGGCCGATGCCAATAGTGGTATCGGTGATTCGAAGCGGAAATTGATCCATGGTTATTTTGTCAGAGAATGGGGTTACGACCCCAGTTTTGTCGGTGAAGGCTTGAGATACGTTGAGTCAAGTCTTGACGACCTTTCAATCCAGAATCTCGCGCAGACTATCGCTGACTTTACTAATCAGAACCCGGATTGTAATTTCAGCATGATGTCGCAGGAAATTCTGAGTTTCCTCAGAAATACTGTCACGGTAGACGGCAAGCTAAGCCATCAGGACGAAGAGGCCATCGACGATATTGAAGCAATATTTAAGTCTGCCAATCAGTCACTATTTAAGCAAAAAATCCAACGCGGCTGGTTTTCAATCCGTCGAACAGTAGGTAAGGCTATTACTTTAGGGAAATCAAAATGAGTCGCGAACAATAAACATGGCGCTAAAATCAACCATCTTTAAGGCCGTGTTACAAATCGCCGATATGAATCGCGACTACTACGCGGAGCATTCACTGACTATTGCCCGGCATCCCTCAGAAACCGATAAACGCATGATGCTGCGAGTATTGGCTTTTTGTATCGACGCCAATGAAGCGCTGGCCTTTAGTAAAGGTATTTCCACCGACGATGAGCCCGACCTATGGCAACACGAATTACATGGTGGCATCAGCCACTGGATAGAACTCGGCCTGCCCGATGAACGACGCATTCGCAAAGCCTGTAGTCGCGCTAAACAAGTGACTATATATACGTATACCCAGCGCAGTTTCGATGTCTGGTGGGATCAGATTGAGAACAAACTGACACGATTCGATAATCTGACCATTATAAATATTTCGGATTCAGAGCTCGACAATCTGGAGAAGCTGGTTCGGCGAACCATGCAGTTGCAATGCACGATCCAGGATGGGGATATCTGGTTGAGTGATAATGAGCAGAGTGTGTACCTGGTTTTGAAAATTCTAAAGACTGGAAGGGGAGTATAACCATGCATTTATTATTACCGGCGGGCACTCCGTCGACAGGAAATTAAATATGAGCACCCAATTACAAGCTGTAGATCTGGAACAGGCAATTATTTTTAAAGAATTGAGTAAAAATCGCCGTTCTATTCGTGGCTTCCTGCCACAGCAACTGGGCCAGGAAGCATTAAATTCGATTTTTGAAACTGCCAATTACGCCCCCTCAAACTGCAATACTCAACCCTGGCATGCTTATGTGGCTTCTGGCGCGTTGCGCGACCAGCTCAGCGAACAGTTAATTGCAACGATCGGTCAGGGCGAAAATGTGCTCGACTACCCTTACGAGGCGAAATACTTCGACGAATACCGCAAACGCCAGCTAGATGTTGGTATTTTGCTGTACGAGGCCCTCGGCGTAACGCGGGAAGACAGGGAAGGAAAGAAACGCGCCTGGTTGCGTAATCTCGAATTCTTCAACGCGCCGCATGTCGTGTTTATATTTATGCCAGACTGGTGCGAAATTAGAGAGGCTATCGATGTCGGTATGTACGCGCAAAACCTGATGCTGTCGATTGCAGCGCACGGTGCGACCAGTTGCCCGCAAACCATTCTCGGTTACAATTCGGATGTGGTACGCGAAGCCTTTGGCATTAAATCGAATATGAAGTTATTGTTTGGTATTTCGTTCGGACTTGAGGATAAAGCCCTGCCCGAGAATCAAATCGTGCCGGATCGCGCGACGCTATCTGAAAATACTCATTTCCACCAATAATTTTCATCAATAAGGGAAGGAAAATATTATGTCTGAATACCAAGCTCCGTTAAAGGATATGCAGTTTGTGATCAATGAACTGGCTAATCTGTCTCAGATTAATGCCTTGCCAGTTTTTGAAGACGCCACCCCTGATCTAATAGAGGCTGTGCTGGAGCAGGCTGGAATTCTTGCTAGTGGAGTGTTTTCGCCATTAAATCAGCCGGGCGACGAACACGGTACCTTCATCGAAAACGATGTCGTCGTCAGCCCGCCGGGTTTTGCGGAAGCGTACCAACAGTTCGTGGAAAACGGCTGGCAGGGTATTGGTCAGTCAACCGAATTTGGCGGTCAGGGATTGCCCTATCTGGTGCACTCCTCGGTTTCGGAGATGTGGAACTCGGCCAACTTGTCGCTGGCTTTGTGCCCGTTATTGACATCCGGGGCAATAGAGGCGATCCACACCCACGCGACCGATGAATTGAAGCAGCAATATTTAGCAAAAATGGTGAGTGGTGAATGGTCGGGTACCATGAATTTGACCGAACCACAGGCCGGCACCGATCTTGCTGCGGTGCGAACTCGCGCCGAACGCAATGGTGACCATTATCGGATTAAAGGTCAGAAAATATTTATCACCTGGGGTGCGCACGAGATGACCAGCAATATCGTCCATCTGGTGCTAGCTCGATTACCCGACGCACCGGCTGGTGTGAAGGGTATTTCGCTGTTCCTGGTGCCGAAGTTCCTGCCCGATGCCGATGGTAACCCTGGTGAGCGCAACGACTTAAAAGTGGTTTCACTGGAATCCAAACTGGGTATCCATGCATCGCCCACCTGTGTGATGAGTTATGGTGATAGCGAAGGCGCCATCGGTTACCTGATAGGCGAAGAGAACAATGGTCTTACCTGTATGTTTACGATGATGAATAACGCTCGCCTCGAAGTCGGTATGCAAGGCGTGAGCCTGTCCGAAAGGGCCTATCAACGCGCGCTCGCATTTGCGCAGGAAAGAGTCCAGGGTAATGCTTATGCTCAGGAAGGTCGGGTAACTATTATCCATCACCCCGACGTTCGGCGAATGGTTATGCAAATGCGAGCAATAGCCGAGGCTAGTCGAGCATTGGCTTATGTTACCGTGGCCGAGTCCGATCTCGCGCACAATATGGAATCTGACGCGGCAAGGGCGAAGCATCAGGCCCGCGTCGATCTGTTTGTCCCTATCGTCAAAGCCTGGTGTACAGAAATGGCACAGGAAGCGACATATCTGGGCGTTCAGGTTCATGGAGGCATGGGCTTCATCGAGGAAACTGGTGCGGCTCAGCATATGCGAGACGCTCGTATCATTACCATTTATGAAGGTACAACTGGAATACAGGCGTTAGATTTAATGGGCCGCAAGATCATGCGTGATAAGGGCCAGGCTGTCGGAGAATTTATCGATGAGTTAAAAAACTTTGAAATGGAGTTGAAGAAGCAAGATGGCGAATTAACCCGTATTGCCAGCCACTTTAGCCGGGCCGTCAATGCGCTCGAGGACAGTACTCAATGGTTTTTAACTAATGTAGCCGAGCAACCCTATCTAGCTGGTTCGATTGGCGCCAGTTATCAGATGCTGGCTGGCAATGTCGCCTGTGGCTGGTTGATGGCGCGTTCAGCCATCGCCGCGCAGAGGCATATCGATGCAGGTAGCAATGATATTTTTTATCAAAATAAAATAAAAACAGCGGTTTATTTTGCCGAGCAAATACTGCCGCGTAGCGAGGGTTTGCAAACTATTATTAAAACCGGTGCAGACAGTATTATGAGCATCGATGTTAGTGATTTTTAATTTTTAAAGAAGGTAAAGCTACTATGAGCTATGAAACTATCCTGCTGGACCGAAAACAGGCGGTAGGCCTTATCACACTCAATCGCCCCAAAGTAATGAATGCGCTCTGCGAGGCCCTGTTTAATGATGTGGCAGACGCAATCGATGAACTCGAAGCCGACGATACTATCGGTGCGATTGTTATCACTGGTAACGACAAAGCCTTTGCCGCTGGTGCCGATATCGTTGAAATGAAAGACCAGACTTATGCCAGTATGCTGTCCGATTCCGGTCTAACCAGACGCTGCGATCGAATCTCAGAATGCCGTAAACCGGTGATTGCGGCGGTGGCTGGCTATGCACTCGGTGGTGGCTGCGAGGTAGCGATGATGTGCGACTTTATCGTCGCTGCGGATAATGCGAAATTTGGTCAGCCGGAGATAACCATCGGCACGGTGCCCGGTATTGGTGGTTCGCAACGTCTCACCCAACTGGTCGGAAAGTCTAAGGCAATGGATATGTGCTTAACCGGCCGTATGATGGATGCCGCCGAAGCCGAGCGCAGCGGGTTGGTATCTAGAGTGGAATCGATTGAAGATTATTTACAGGTTGCACTCGATGCCGCTGCACAAATCGCGGGGTACTCTCGTCCGGTTGTCACGATGCTTAAAGAGTTGGTGGATACTTCGCTGGAAACACCGCTAACACAAGGGCTTAAAGCGGAAAGAGCTCAGTTCAAGGCCACCTTTGCGCTGGATGATCAGAAAGAAGGTATGGTCGCTTTCTCGGAAAAGCGAAAGCCTAATTTTAAAAACCAATAAATCAGTCATTCCAGTTTGGAAATAGTATGTTAGAATATGCGCCGGTAGAAATCCGGTTCTTAGAAATTTCTTTGTAAATCAATAGTTTGCAGTGATTTTTACGCCTTTTAAGCTAAAAGGCGGCGTATTTTTATTGATTTGAACCGGTGGCGAGCGACCGGGTAGCAGGCGTAGACAGATTTTTTAACACTTATTTGATTGGAAACCACCATGGCTGACCTGAATAATTATCGGAATATCGGCATATTTGCCCATGTTGATGCCGGTAAAACCACGACTACAGAACGTATACTGAAACTTACCGGTAAAATTCATAAAATCGGTGAAGTGCACGATGGTGCGGCCACCACCGACTTCATGGATCAGGAACAGGAGCGCGGTATCACAATCCAGTCCGCTGCGACCAGTTGTGAGTGGAATAAGCATCGCCTCAATATTATCGATACACCGGGACACGTTGACTTCACTATCGAAGTTTATCGTTCGTTGAAAGTTCTCGACGGCGGTGTCGGTGTATTCTGTGGTTCGGGTGGTGTAGAGCCGCAGTCCGAAACTACCGGGCGTTATGCCAACGAATCGGAAGTCGCGCGAATTATTTTCGTCAACAAGCTCGACCGCCTGGGTGCCGATTTCTACCGCGTGGTCAAGCAGATAGAAGATGTACTGGGTGCACACCCACTGGTGATGACCTTGCCAATCGGCACCGAAGACCAGTTCATTGGTGCGGTTGATTTGCTCACTCGCAAAGCCTGGGTATGGGACGAGTCTGGTGATCCCACCCAATACGAGATTCAGGAACCGCCCGCCGATATGGCCAGCCAGATCGAAGAATTTCGCGAAAAACTCATCGAGACTGCACTGGAGCAGGACGATGATTTGCTCGAAAGTTACCTCGAAGGCGAAGAGCCTGCGGTTGAAGATATTATGCGTTGTGTCCGCAAGGGTACTATCGCGCTGGACTTCTTCCCGACCTACTGTGGATCGGCGTTTAAGAACAAGTGTATTCAGTTGGTTCTGAACGCAGTTGTTGACTATCTGCCAAATCCAACCGAAGTTACGCCTCAGCCTGAGGTCGATCTCGAAGGTAACGAAACCGGTGAAGTTGCCACGGTTAGTGTAGATAAACCTTTACGCGCCCTGGCGTTCAAAATTATGGACGACCGATTTGGTGCATTGACCTTTACGCGTATTTATTCGGGTAAGCTGGCAAAAGGCGACACCGTATTAAATACCTTCACCGGCAAAACCGAGCGTATTGGACGAATTGTAGAAATGCACGCCGATGATCGTATCGAACTCGATTCCGCTGAGGCAGGTGATATCGTGGCATTGGTGGGTTTGAAAAATGTTCAAACCGGTCATACGCTGTGTGATCCGAAGCAGCCAGCCACATTGGAACCAATGGTATTCCCTGATCCAGTTATCTCGATTGCCATCAAGCCGAAAGATCAGACTGCGTCTGAAAAAATGGGTATAGCGCTTGGTAAGATGATCAAAGAAGATCCGTCGTTCTACGTCGAAACCGACGAAGAAAGCGGCGAGACTATCATTAAAGGTATGGGTGAATTACACCTCGATATCAAGGTCGACATCCTGCGTCGTACGCACATGGTTGACGTCGAAGTCGGCAAGCCGCAGGTGGCTTATCGCGAAACCATCACTCAGCGCATCGAAGATAGTTATACGCACAAGAAGCAAACCGGTGGTTCGGGTCAGTTTGGTAAGATCGACTATGTGATCGAGCCTGGTGAAACCGGCAGTGGCTACGAGTTTGAGTCAAAGGTTACCGGTGGTAATGTACCTCGTGAATTCTGGCCGGCTGTTGATAAAGGCTTCCGCAGTTGTATGGGTGAAGGCGTGCTGGCAGGGTTTCCATTGCTGGATGTGAAAGTTACTCTGGTCGATGGCGCTTTCCACGCGGTTGACTCATCCGCGATAGCATTCGAAACGGCCGCTAGAGGTGCCTATCGTCAATCTATTCCTAAGGCGACTCCGCAAATGATGGAGCCAATCATGAAGGTTGACGTATTCGTCCCCGAAGATCACGTTGGTGATGTTATTGGTGACCTGAATCGTCGTCGTGGCATGATTAAGGCGCAGGAAGCAACCGCTTCGGGTGTGCGCGTCAAGGCTAACGTACCGCTGTCTGAAATGTTCGGCTACATCGGTGATTTGCGTACTATGACTTCGGGTCGTGGCCAATTCTCGATGGAATTTGAGCATTATATGCCTTGCCCGCGTAATGTCTCCGAAGTGGTTATTAAAGAAGTTAACGAGCGACGCGCGGCGAAAAAATAAGCGCTTAAATATCAGCTATTCAGGTCTGTGTTTAAAAGCCTCGAAGGTTTCGAGGCTTTTAATAATAAACCATTGATTAAATTGGACGATTTGTCGGTATCGCTATTGACATGTCCATGGGGCGTGTAGAGAATACGCACCTTGCTGGAGGGGTTCCCGAGTGGCCAAAGGGGGCAGACTGTAAATCTGCTGGCTCAGCCTTCGGTGGTTCGAATCCACCCCCCTCCACCATATTTAAGGACGTGTTTCTGAAGCGAGACCGGGCATTTGAAATATAGGGTGCTAACAGAGGTTGTGTTGGGCTCTATATATAATGAGTAAAAGCGCGTAGTGCGTTGACTGGCTGGGACGATTGATGCGTTATGCCCGGGCCGGTAAGTGGTAGCTTGCGGGTGTCGTATAATGGTATTACCTCAGCCTTCCAAGCTGATGACGCGGGTTCGATTCCCGCCACCCGCTCCAGATCTTGGAACCAGTTGTTTTGAACCTGGCTATTAATGAATCAGGCTCATATAGCTCAGTCGGTAGAGCACTTCCTTGGTAAGGAAGAGGTCACCAGTTCGAATCTGGTTATGAGCTCCAGTTTTATGAAGATGCTTTCGTGGAAAGCTGCAGGGCAATTGGTAGTATTGTTGATTAATTAAGGGCTGTGATCAGCCAAACGAAACTTGAGAGAAATCTTATGTCAAAAGAAAAATTTGAAAGAAACAAGCTCCACGTGAATGTGGGCACAATCGGTCACGTTGATCCCGGTAAGACGACCCTGTCCGCCGCTTTGACCACCGTGATGGCCGAGCAGCAAGGCGGCGAAGTCAAAGCATTTGATGAAATCGACAATGCACCGGAAGAAAAAGCACGTGGTATCACCATCGCCACCTCGCATGTCGAATACGAATCAGTCAACCGCCACTACGCTCACGTAGAC
>JAUVCH010000167.1 GCA_030595795.1 Gammaproteobacteria bacterium | reverse complement strand
CGAGTCAATTTCGATGTATTCCACATCGGTACCTGTTCGTTGTAAGCAGTCGGCAATTTCTTTCTGTTGTTTCGATGGGAACAGGATATCAGTGGTTACGCCGATCACCAGGGCTTTTTTAACTTTAATTTTGGACATGCCTGCATCGATTGTTCCACCGTGTTCGGCAATGTCAAACAGGTCCATACAACGCGAAAGATACTGATAACTGTTTGGGTCGAAACTGTGGATGAATTTCTGCGCATTGTATTCGAGGTAATTTTCTATTTCGAATTCGTATTCAAATATTTTACCTGTTAGCCTCTCTTTCGGTAACTTGCTTCGATCAAACTTCGAATTCCATTCATCTGCGGCACGGTAGGATATAAGTCCGAGTTTACGCGCCAGAGCCATACCTTTTACTGGCTCTTCTCCGATTTTGTAGTGGCCATTGTTCCAGGCTGGATCACTGCGAATGATTTCACGTTGTAGAGAACGTATTGCGATTGTTAAGGGTAAAGCCTGCGTTGCAGCAGAAATTGAAATCAGGTATTCGACACCTTGTGGGAACATAATCGCATAGGCGAGCGATGCCATACCACCCATCGAAGATCCGACGGCAGCATGCAGACGTTCCACTCCGAGCTCCCGCATTAATTCGTGACCAGCACCGGTAATATCTTCTACCGTTAAAGTCGGAAAATCAGAACCATAGGGCTCCGATGTCGCAGGATTAATAGATCCCGGACCCGTGCTGCCATAACAGCCCCCCAGTGAATTGACGCAGACTACAAAGAACCGGTTGGTATCGATTGCCTTGCCTGGACCTATCATGTATTCCCACCAACCCGGCGATAAATCTTCATCGGAAGAGGCTGCGTGCGCACTGGGAGAAAGGCCAGTAAATACTAGTACCGCATTATCGGCAGCGGCAGAAAGTTCTCCCCAGGACTCGTAAGCCAGGGTAACCTCGGTTAATCGCCCGCCACGGCGCATGGGGAAACCATCGGCTTCAAGATTGGATAGTTTTATCGTTCGAGTTGCTTTGGTGGTAAAGCTATAAGCGTTTTCTTCGTTTGCCATGCGCACTTCTCTATATATCGAGCATCCGTTGTAAAGCAATTCGTGCATTATTGGCAACATCCCTATCGACAGATACCCGGTTCACGATATTACCTTCGACCAGGTTTTCCAGTACCCAGGCCAGATGCGGGGGATCGATACGAAACATGGTTGAACACATGCAAACCATATTCGACATGAACTGAACGGTTTTATTGTCTTTCTGTAAAGTTTGATGCAATCGATTCACCAAATTCAATTCGGTGCCTACCAGCCAGCGGCTACCTGGCTCGGCAGCCTCGATGGTCTTTATGATGTACTCGGTAGAACCTACATAGTCGGATTGCTGGCAAACCTCGAAGCTCGCCTCAGGATGCGATATTACTTTACCACCTGGTACTTCGCGCCGGAAATTTTCGATTTGCTCGGGTTTAAACATCTGGTGAACCGAGCAAAAGCCTTTCCACAATATAATTTTAGCGTCCCGTATTTGATCTGCGCTCAACCCGCCCATGGGTAAATCGTAATCCCAGACCACCATATCTTCGAGCGGGATACCCATCTTGAAACCGGTATTACGACCCAGGTGCTGATCAGGGAAAAACAATACTTTCTCGCGGCGTGAAAAAGACCAGTCGAGAATACTTTGCGCATTAGTCGAGGTACAGACGATACCACCGTGTCGACCGCAAAACGATTTCAGATCGGCGGCCGAATTAATATAAGTCACGGGGGTAATAATCTCGTCAGCGTCGAGAACGCTAGAGAGTTCCTTCCAGGCGCGATCAACCTGTTCGAGGTCTGCCATATCAGCCATCGCGCAGCCCGCTGAAAGATCGGGCAAAATAGCAACCTGATCGGGACGCGAAATTATATCGGCGACTTCAGCCATAAAATGTACACCACAAAAAACAATATACTCGGCCTTTGATTTGGTGGCTTCGCGTGACAGCTTTAGTGAGTCGCCAGAAAAGTCGGCGTGTTTAAAAACCTCGTCACGCTGGTAGTGGTGCCCCAGTATGACGACACGATCACCCAATGCCTTTTTGGCTTTGATGATACGTTGTTCACAGTCGTCGTCGTTTAACGAGACGTAAGGTTGTAATTCTATCGCATTGGCTGCCATGATCGTAACTCGACTATGGTTGATTGAATAAGTATAACACTAGTCTCAGCTATTAGGCTTCTGCCTGCGGTTTACGCAAACGGATCGAAAGCTCCTTTAATTGCCTATCACTGACTGGTGACGGCGCCGATGTCAATAAACAGGCGGCGGTTTGCGTCTTCGGAAAAGCCATAACATCGCGAATCGAGCTGGCACCTGCCATTAACATCACCATTCGATCGAGACCAAAGGCGATGCCACCGTGCGGCGGACAACCATATCGCAGGGCATTCAGTAAAAAACCAAATTTATCTTCGGCTTCCTGCTCATCGATGCCGAGTAATTTGAGTACGCGTTGCTGCATATCGTTTTGATGGATACGAATCGAGCCCCCACCGAGTTCTGTACCGTTTAACACCATATCGTAGGCGCGGGATAACATGCCACCGGGGTTGGCTTCGAGTTCGTCTGCATCATCGGTACTCGGCGCGGTGAAAGGATGATGCAGTGCGTTCCAGCGATTTTCGCGGTCATCGCGTTCGAACATAGGGAAATCGACCACCCAGAGGAATTTCCAGCCTTCTTCTACCAGACCAAGATCCTGAGCGACTTTTATGCGCAGCGCACCCAACGATTCGTTAACAATACTGGTTTTGTCCGCACCGAAGAAGATTAAATCGCCGGCTTTGGCGCCAGTTCGTGCCAGTATTTCGGTAATCGCCTCATCGGGTAAAAACTTCAATATGGGTGACTGCAGGCCCTCTCGGCCCTGGCTGACATCGTTGCATTTAATATAAGCCAGACCTTTGGCACCATAAACACTGACGAAATTCGTGTAACCATCGATATCCTTACGCGAAAGCGAGTTTCCACCCGGCACCAAAAGTGCCGCCACTCGACCATCAGCGTCGTTAGCTGGGCCAGAGAATACCTTAAACTCTACATCTGTGAGCAGATCGGAGATGGTTTTCAGTTCCAGCGAAATACGTAAATCTGGCTTATCCGAACCGAAACGATCCATGGCATCGGCGTGACTCATGCGCAGAAAATCCGCATCGATCTCGACGGACATGACAGTTTTGAACAGGCCTCGTACCATAGTCTCCATCATACCCATGATGCCTTCTTCATCCATAAACGAGGTTTCTATGTCGAGCTGGGTAAATTCAGGCTGGCGGTCGGCACGCAGGTCTTCGTCGCGAAAACAGCGCACAATTTGGTAGTAGCGATCCATACCCGACATCATCAATAACTGTTTAAACAACTGTGGCGATTGTGGTAAAGCAAAGAATGAACCGCTATGAGTTCGGCTTGGAACCAGATAATCGCGGGCACCCTCAGGCGTGGCCCGAGTTAACATCGGTGTTTCGATATCGAGAAATTCGTTTTCTTCTAACCAGCTGCGCATAAAATGAGTGACCCTTGCGCGCAACTGCATGCGGTATTGCATTTCGGGGCGGCGCAAGTCCATATAACGGTAACGCAGGCGAATATCGTCGTGGACATCGTCGTCATCAATCTGAAAAGGAGGCGTTTCGGAGCTATTTAATATCACCAACTCCTGCGCAAGTAACTCCACTTCGCCGGTTGGCATGTCGGGGTTAACCGTACCCTCGGGGCGAGCACGAATTTTACCAGTTACCTTCAAAACATACTCGTTTCGAACCGATTCGGCTAACGCGAACATGCTGGCATCGTCAGGATCAAAAACCACCTGAAGAAGACCTTTTTTATCGCGCAGATCGACAAATATGACACCACCATGATCACGCCGACGGTTCACCCACCCACAAACGGTTATTTGTTGATCGATGTGCTGGTGATTAAGCTCTCCACAGAAATGCGTACGCATATTGATATGATTATCCCAAGGTGACTGTTTTTAGATTAATAATTCGGCTATTTAAGTGATAGCCACTGGATGTTTGATTCAGGCGGCCGCATCCTTCTTACTGGCGGACTCTTTGGCAGCTGGTTTGTCGTCTTTTTTATTGCTGTCTTTCTGATCGCTGTCTTTCTTAGCGCTGTCTTTTTTACCTGATTCCGCCAGATTTCTCTGTTTGTCGGATTTGAAATCGGTTTCGTACCAGCCGGTGCCGCTTAACCTGAATCTGGGCGCGGAGATTACTTTCTTCAACGCTGGCTTGCTACAAGCTGGGCAGTCGACTAATGGCGCGTCACTCATCTTTTGCAAGGCTTCGTGATCATGCTCACATTCTGTACAGATATACTCGTATATTGGCATCGTCTATTTCCGTTAAAATATTCGCACAACTAGTAAAAAAGTTAACTTGGCTTAACAAAAGGGCACGGGATTTTATAATAGTATTCGAAGATTTCCAATATTTGGTAACAGTAATACCGACCAATTCAGTAAATTTATCGAAAATAACTAATAATATGCCTGATAATCAGGCCAAGGGGTAATTCAAGACCGATATGGCATCGACAGCATCAATTTTCAAGTTGCGCACCGCTTATAACCAGATCTCGATCCAGCAGGATGGCGACTTACTGAATCTTTACGCCGGAGAAGGCGTCAGGCAAAGCGCGATCAACCTGAAGTCACCACATAAACTCGAACTTAAAAACCTGTCCCATCTAATGGGCATCCTGTTATTTTTACCCAAACCGAGAAATATCCTGCTGCTCGGCACGGCCGGGGGATCGCTGATTCATTTCTTCAGGAAACACTATCCGCAGTGTTTAATCACCGCAGTCGATATTGATGCTGAATTACTAAGGGTTATGCATCAGAAAATGGCATTACCGGAAAGCGATGCTCGACTCTCATATGTTATCGACGATGCACTACATTATCTGGAGCATTGCGATCAGGTTTTCGATTTAATTATCAGCGATGTATTCATCGGCAATCGATCCCCACTTTGGTTGCTAGAGATCAATTCGATGAAACAGTTCCGAGACCGACTCAGCGAACAAGGTGGGCTCGCCTGTAATTTACTGATCAATAGCGAGCATCAGTTCAAACAATACTATCGTGAATTACGGCGAATATTTAATCGCCAAACGCTCAGCCTGTCGGTAGTGGGACTGGAAAATACGCTCACCTATGCTTTGCGCAATCAACCCACACAGCGTGAGATGACCTGGTATATGCAACGGGCCGTAGAACTTTCAGAGGTACACGAAATACCGTATCTGGAGATATTGTCTACGATTTATACCATCAATCCTGGTGGTCAGGGCATCTTGTAAACCGGTGATTAGTTACTGATTCTTACCGCCACCGCGACAATTCGGTGAATCGGCGACCTTACCCAGGCGATCCAACCATTCCTGTGGCGTCAGCGTATGCAGTGCGAGTGCATGAATTTGTTGCAATTCCTCAGATAGCGCGGTATTTACAAGGCGATGACGCTTGATTAACATTAAATTATCGAAATTTTCGCTGACTATAGTCACTTTAAAATGCGACTCGGAACCTGGTGCGACATTATGCATGTGACTTTCATTAACAACATCAAGATGTCCGATATGGAAAGCATTAGATAATTTGGACTGGATAACAGATTGGATAGTCATAATTGTTTCAGGGAGAGGGAATTAAAGTTTCTTCTTTGTATTCAGAATCGACTGACAGACTTCATCCATGGTTTGTATGCGGTTTTCGGCTTCTACTGCCATCATTTTCTGCACTAGCAAACTCAGTCGTGCACTAATTGATTTATCGACTTCATGGATGGGTGGCGCGTTACCTTCCAGATGCTGGAACAAGATAGCCATGGGTTCGCCCTTATAGGGCAATTGCCCGGTAAACATACAATAAGCAATAATACCCAGTGCGTATATATCACAACGTTCGTGGGCCTCCAGTCCCTTGGCGCGTTCTGGAGAGAGGTAAGCTGGGGTACCGATGATGGAGCCGGTTTTGGTCAGGGTTGAATCGATATTCGATGATGCCGAGGCGATACCGAAATCCACCACCTTCACCAGACCGGTGTCATCTATTAAAATATTGCTCGGTT
>JAUVCH010000150.1 GCA_030595795.1 Gammaproteobacteria bacterium | reverse complement strand
GACCAAAGGTATTTTATGTCGACGGCAATAATGCACCAGCGATAGCTTATGTACCGCATTATCGATGGCATCGACGACATAGTCGTATTGTTCAAGGTTGAATTTCTCCAGGCTGGTACGCGTCACCAGGTCGTCGATGGCATGGCACTCGCATTGGGGATTGATTTGCAAAATACGATCGCGTAAGGCTTCGACCTTCGACTCCCCGATTGTGCTCTCCAGGGTATGTAATTGCCTGTTGGTGTTGCTGATATCGATATCGTCGTGATCGATCAGGCTAATCCTACCTATACCAGAGCGCGCAGCGGCTTCGGCTGCCCAGGAGCCAACACCGCCGACGCCGACGATACAAAAATGGGCGGAGTGCAGGTATTCGAGTGCCGCAACGCCAAAAACACGTGACAACCCATCGAAGCGGCAGAGGTAATCGGGATCGAGCATAAAAACTTAATGAAAAATAAATGTTTCAAGTGTATTGGGCTAGACTCCAACTGTCATTACAATATGCACCCGACGAACCTAAAGTATCAACCGATTGGAACCCTGTATGAACACCGCCTGCCTGTTTACCATTTCGGCGCCCTCCGGCGCGGGTAAAACCAGTTTGATCAAAGCCTTGCTGGCGAAAAAGCCCGATACGATCGTGGTCAGCGTCTCACATTCGACTCGCACCATGCGCCCGGGCGAAGTGGATGGCAGCGATTACCATTTTATCGATACCGATTTGTTTGAGGGCATGGTTGCCGAAGATGCTTTTCTGGAACACGCTAAAGTTTTCGACAATTACTACGGTACTGCGCGCGACTCGGTCGAAAAACTCCTCGAAAGCGGCCGCCATGTGATTTTGGAAATCGACTGGCAGGGTGCTCATCAGGTGAAGCAGAAAATGCCCGAAACGGTGAGTGTTTATATATTACCGCCATCGAGAGCATCACTCGAACAACGTTTGATAGACCGTGCAACCGATGACCAGACGACGATAGAACGACGAATGCAGGCCGCAGATCGCGAAATGTCACATTATAACGATGCCGAATATCTAGTGATTAACGAGGACTTCGATCAGGCCTTGTACGACCTCGAATGCATCATTCATAGCCAAAGACTGACTTTGGCACGACAAAAAGCCAAAAATAAGGCTTTAATTGACTCAATTCCTGAAGTAATGGTTTAGATTTAGTCTGCTTTTGGCTATCATTACGCCCCCTTTTTTGACTCGCCCGTTTAGTGGAGCTTGGAACATGGCACGAATCACCGTTGAAGATTGTCTCGAACACGTAGAAAACCGTTTCGACCTGGTTTTGTTGGCCTCCCGTCGTGCAAGACAGATTGCTCAGGGCGCTGAGCCTTTGGTACCGGCTGAAAACGATAAGCCGACCGTCATCGCCCTACGTGAAATTGCCGAGAATCTGGTTTCGGCAGAGGGCATGGACGAAATGGAAGCAAAGCGTGAGATCGAAAGAATTTCTACCGATGACGACCTTATTCGTCAGATCGCTCAGGCAAGTATGAATGTCGAGCAACACCACGAACAATAATTAATTAGTAGCACTCCTCAACAATTGTAATTCCGCGGTCGTCAGAAAACCTGGCGATCGTATTTTATTTTCCCCTACGACCGCTTGCCAGATATGATATAACTGGTTGGTAAGTCTCTTAATTTTGATTTTATTGCGAGTGTAAATCCTAAGTTATGTCGAGGGCGGAAAACGCCAATTTATTCAAGGTAATCTCTGATCAGCAGCCAGTCGATGAAGACCGTACCAAGATCACTGAACTGTGTGAAGAGCTAGCGGATTATCTCGAACCCCAACAGGTCGAAGACGTTTATCGGGCTTTTTTGCTCGGTGCGCGCGCACACGAAGGGCAAAGCCGGGTCTCGGGCGAACCTTATATCAGTCATCCGGTCGCGGTTGCACGCATCCTTGCCGAGATGCGCATGGACTGCAATAGCATCATCGCCGCGATACTGCACGATGTCATCGAGGATACCCCCACTTTAAAAGAGCAACTCGCCGAAGAGTTTGGTGACGAGGTTGCCGAGCTTGTCGATGGAGTCAGCAAACTCACCAAGATAGATTTTCGCAGCAAAGCCGAAGCGCAAGCGGAAAATTTCCGTAAAATGATGCTAGCGATGGTGAAGGATATTCGCGTCATCATTATCAAACTCGCCGACCGTTTGCATAACATGCGTACGCTGGAAATTATGCGACCGGAAAAGCGTCGTCGTATCGCACGCGAAACCATGGATATATACGCGCCGATCGCTAACCGACTCGGCATCTTCAAGATGCGCCATGAACTGCTTGATCTATCGATTAGTGCGGCTTACCCGATGCGTTATCGCGCGCTGGTTAGTGCCTGTCAGCAGGTGGTGGGCTACCGTAAAGAGATTTTCAATACCATTGAAGAAGCGATACGCGAACGCCTGCAACACGCGGGTATTAAGGCTACTGTTAAATATCGGCAGAAGAATATTCACAGTATTTACCGCAAGATGAAGGAAAAGAAGCTTAGCTTCAAGGAATTGACTGACGTCTTCGGCGTAAGAATCATGACCGAATCGGTTGACGACTGTTATCGCGTGCTCGGTGTCATGCACAACCTGTATAAACCGTTACCGGGCAAGTTTAAGGATTACATGGCGATTCCAAAAGCCAATGGTTATCAGTCTCTGCACAGTAGTTTGTTTGGTCCGCATGGTGTGGCGATCGAAGTGCAAATCCGTACTGAAGATATGGATCAGTTCGCGGAGTCTGGTATCGCTGCGCACTGGTTATATAAAGAAGGCGAAAATAGCACCAGTACGGCCCAGTCTCGCGCACTCGAATGGTTAAAAAATCTGCTCGAAATGCAGCAGAAATCCGGTAGTTCGCTGGAGTTTCTGGAGAGCGTTAAAGTCGATTTATTTCCCGACGAAATTTATGTCTTCACACCGAAAGGTGATATCAAGAAAATGCCGCGTGGCTCCACCGTTGTCGACTTTGCCTTTGCTGTGCATACAGATGTCGGTAATACCTGTGTTGCTGCTCGTATTGATAACCGTATGTCACCTTTGAGTAGCAAACTTTACAACGGTCAGACTATCGAAATAGTTAGCTCCGACGCGAGTCGTCCGCATCCAAGCTGGCTGGACTTTGTTATCACGGCGAAAGCCCGCACCAATATTAGACATTTCCTTAAATCATTGCAAAAAACCGAAGCAATCTCACTCGGGCAACGTCTTTTACAACAGTCGGTTAGTCAGATAGTCGGTCGGGAAGAAGCTCTGACCAAAGATCGTTTTACGCGAGTGCTCGAACAATATCGCATGACCGACCAACAGGAGTTGCTCGCCGAAATTGGGCTGGGGAATCGCAACTCAAGCCTGGTGGCAAAAGCTATGTACGAGATAGAAGACGACGAAACCAGCTTTGACGACCGTGGAAAGCCACTAGCGATAAAGGGCACCGAAGGCATGGTGGTTTCGTTTGCGAAGTGTTGCCGTCCCGTTCCTGGAGACGCCATCGTCGGATTCATGTCGTCGGGCAAGGGTATTGTTGTACACCAGCAAAGCTGTCGAAATATGACCGAAACCTCGAGTGAAGACCGCCAGTTGTCGGTGCAATGGTCCGATCATGTCGAAGGTGAATACCTGGCATTCCTGCGGGTGCAGGTCGCTAATGAGCGCGGTGTGCTGGCTAATTTATCGGCGACCATCGCCGACATGTATTCAAATATTGAACACGTAAACCTGACCGAAAAAGACGGTCGAATTTCGACCATAGAATTTATCGTCACCGTTAATGATCGCATTCACCTGGCGCGAATAATGAAAAAATTGCGCAGTTTGCCAGTAGTGAATCGAATTTGGCGAAAGTAGCAAGCCAATGTAAGGGCAGAGTCTAGCTGGACTCTATCCCAAGATCATTGAACGGTAACCAAATGGTTATCGTCGTACCATGCCCTGGCTTCGTTTCAATTTCGATCCCGCCATCATGCTGTTCGACTATTTGCTTAACCGCTGGCATCCCAAGACCCACTCCAAATCCTTTAGTGGAAAAGAGAGGCTCAAATACCCTTTCCAGCACCTCATCTGACATACCAACCCCATTATCGGATATTCTTATTTCAATTCGGTCATCGTTGCTGGCGGTCTTTATCGCTAAACAGGAGCCATCTTTGACTTTATCAAGCTGGCCAGCTTCTAGCATAGCCTGACTGGCATTGTCTACCAGGTTAATCACCGCTCTACGTAAACGATCGGGATCAATAGAAACTTCCACATCGGCCAGATTAAGGCCATATACAATATCTAAACCCTGATAACTCTTCAAATCAACATGAATCGATTTCAACCATTCGTCGATACGGGTTTTAACTTTATCGATCTTAGTAATTCGGGTGAAGTCCAGGAGTTCATCGATTATATGGTCACATCGATCTATATTTCGGTCTAGTCTATCTATCGCATCCCGGACTCGCTCATCCTCCTGAACGATTCTCTTCTGAATAATATAAAGCGAAGGACGCATAGCTCCGAGCGGGTTGCGAAGCTCGTGCGAAACCGTCGCGGTTAGCTGGCCCAGGGTGGCCAATTTTTCGCTACGCAGTAATTCATCCTGGGCCGACTGCAACTCACTAGTTCTTTCCTCAACAAGATGTTCCAGTTGATCACGGTAATTATTTAACTCTTCTTCGGCGAGAACACGTGCCTCGATCATCTGGTTGAAAGCCGCTCCTAACCTGCGCATTTCAAAACTACCATCAGGGAGCCCAGTTTTTCTAATGGCCTGGTCAGTTGGCGACTCAACGGAAACGCGATGAAAATGCCGACCAATCCGAGTAGCAGAACAATCAGCACCAATTGTTGAGCCGTGGTTCTGATAAGCAATTCCTCTAATTCCTCATTAAGACCTAGATGTAACCTGGCAGACATACCTTCAATAATGGGAAAAGATAGATCGTTAATATCTGCCCCGTCAATAACAAAGATGCGTGTTTGTACGCTAGCTGCCTCGCTACCAATACTTTTGAAAATTTTCGCGGGAAAACCATCCTTAAAGGTATGTGCCAGTATTTTATTTTCGAAATCGACGACATAGGCATAATCGAGTTCAGAATTTCGCGATACGATGGTTTCCAGTACCTGGTTAACATGGGTCGCATTTCGATTGATCGTATCATGTGCGATACCTTCTGATAACGAGGCAGCGAGGGCTTCACTCCATACAGTATCTATTGTATCGAACCCCTGCTCGATAATCCTGCTGGTCACGGTAATGGTAATTATTCCGATAGACAACGTTATAACGGCAACCAGAAATAATATTCGAACATGGAGTTTCATCGACTTTAGTTCTACCTGGCTGGATCGGACAATCGTTCATCTTTTTCTGACTGTGACCGACTCTGGTTCGAATCACAGCCTCCTAACCACAGCAGTACAGCGATTCAAGGTAATAATATCCGATATTTTTTTCGCATATTTAGCACTGAAATATTGTATCTGAGTCTATTTTCATCCAGGTTTCTGGATCAGTCGTCACTTGTTAATTTCAGCCAACATCTGCTCGATTGAAAAAGGTTTGTTCAACACCGATTCGGCCCCGCGTTCCAGCGCTTCGTTGAGCAACTCGTGTACTCGATAGCCACTCATCATTACTACTCGGACGTCGGCATAAATTTTCATTATTTCCATTAAAGCTTCAACACCAGTCATGTCTGGAAGCTTCATGTCCATAAAAGTGATATCAAAGCATTTATCGCGTGATAGTAAAATCGCATCGCTACCGCTACTGGCGAGGACCACGTCGAACCCTTCGTCCATAAGCACCGATTTGAGCTCTTCACCCAGATCAGCATTATCGTCGACTATCAACACAGTTTTCGCTGTCATGCCGCAACCTCACTTTCTTCAGATAATAGTAACCATAGTACAAAATGGGCGCTTCGCCCTCCCTGGCTGATACCTCGACATCACTATCATGTTGCTGCATCGTTAATTGCACGGTCGCGACCCAAGTCCCACACCGAATCATTTGGTGCTGAAAAGAGGTTCAAATATGCGGGACAGAATTTCTTCCGATATCCGGCTATCGTCCAACATCGCCTGGCAGGCATTATCGTATGCATTAATTAACGCACGACGCAGCCGTTGCTGTTTACCAATCTGTATCGAGTGAACGTATATTCGCATAGTTTCGAACTACCCGGTTGGCTAGTTCTGCAGCTGTTGCAGGCCATGCAACAGCTGTTCAGGTTTAAATGGTTTGAACAGGCATCCGGTGACCGACAATGAGTGTAATACATCGGTTCCAGTTTCTTTCGGCGCGTAACCGGTAACCAGAATAGTAGGAATAACAAGCCCCTGTTTTCGCAATTCCATATATACCTCAAGTCCTTTTAACACTGGCAATTGCAGGTCAAGAATCAATATTTCGACCTCTCCGGGTCGAGTAGTATCCATCGCTTCCTGCTCTGTACGTGCGATCAGGGCGGTGTAGTTAATTGCTATTAGAGATAATTCAATATTAGACGCAGCTTCCGGATTTTCATCGGCTATCAGCACCACTCCTGCTGACTGCAGGTCGCCAAGAACAGCTAATACCTGGTCATTCGCGGCTGGCTTGCGCAACACTGACACATTAGTCTTTATTCAGGGCTTCCGCGAGTACCTGCTCAATACGGTAACCACTCATCTCTTAGCCCCAACGGCTATTTATTCATTGTTAAAATACTCAAAACAATTCTTACCATTCTTTTTAGCCATATACATAGCCGCATCTGCATTTTTCAAAATTGTATCGACATCTTTGCCATTGTCTGGGACGACAGCGATACCGATACTGGCCGAAACTGGATTGCCATCACAAACTTTGTAAACTAGTGAGGATATCGACTGCGTCAGGCGTGTCGCGATCCGGGTAGTACCTTCAATATCCGACTCAGAGGCGAGAACCACGACAAATTCATCACCACCAATGCGAGCAATAATATCTTCATCGCGCAGACAGGCCTTGAGGCACTGACCGACACTGACCAGTAACTCGTCACCCGCGTGATGTCCGAGCGTATCGTTGACTTCCTTGAAATGATCGAGATCGATAAACATAACTGCAAACTGCTGCCCGCTTCTTTCGACCTGAGCCAGTGCATGCTCCATATGTTCGTGCAACAATGTTCGATTAGCGAGACCGGTCAAGGGGTCGAACAGCGACACCTTTTTCAGGCTCTGCTCGATGTTCTTATATTTTGTCAAATCTCGTCCTTCGATAATTATCAGTGATAACT
>JAUVCH010000015.1 GCA_030595795.1 Gammaproteobacteria bacterium | reverse complement strand
GTGTAGTGATGAAGACAAATCCCCACTTGCACCTGAACTTTTAATGATAATCGTCCAAATTTTAGGGATGGTAATTGATGTTTCAGGGAAAACCGCCGTTTCAAGAGATATTCTCGAATCCAAGATAGAAACTCTTGCTGTGAGCAATGATCCAAAAATAATACTAGGTGTAGCCTCCGAGATCATCGCTGAAACCAGGGTTATTGCTGATGAAACCAGTAACTTTGAATCTTCGTTGCAGGAGACAACGCAGGAAATCCGGTCTTTAAAAATTAAACTCGACTCCGCTCGAAAGCAGGCCACGAGCGATGCCCTGACCGGCCTAAATAATCGTCGGGGATTCGATATTGCGCTTAGCGATATGAATAAGTCTAAAAGCAAAGAACGCAATCTCTGCCTGATAATCCTGGATGTTGATCATTTCAAAGAGGTGAACGATACGCATGGACACCTGGTTGGAGACAAGGTTCTTGTCGGTATTGCCAGGCAATTGAGCAACATGGTGCGAGGCAACGACTACCTGGCTCGTTACGGCGGGGAAGAATTTGCAATCATATTACCGGATACACCGATAACAGGTGCTTTTACCGTGGCCGAAAATATCCGTCGAACCATAGAGAGGCTACGGTTAAAGCATACAACGACAGGGGAAAAGATCGGCAAGGTTACGGTTTCTATCGGTTTAGCTTGTTATTTGTCCAAGGAATCGGCTGAAGACCTGGTCAGTCGTTGTGATTCAGCTTTATATAAGGCTAAATCACTGGGTCGAAATCGAACTATTATTGCGGATTGAGGGTATCTGATAACCTCAAAGTGCGTAGTAATGCCCCATAATACCGGCAAACACAATCGCGCCCACCCAGTGGTTATGCAAAAAAGCCTCGAAACATTTCGCGGGGTCGCGTTTGTTGATAACGATTTGCTCGTAGACCAAAAACAGCGAGGCAACAAACAGGGTGTAATAATAAAAGCCCGAAAATCCCAGTTCACGACCTGTTAATGCCAGCGTCAATATAAACAAAAACTGCAACAGGCCGACAACGATACGGTCGTATTCACCGAATAATATCGCGCTAGATTTTACGCCGACGCGCAAATCGTCTTCCCGGTCAGCCATGCTATACATGGTGTCGTAGGCCACTGCCCAGATAATATTGGCCACAAAGAGTAGCCAGGCCTGTTTCGGTAAAGCATCGGTTTGGGCGGCAAAAGCCATGGGTATAGCCCAGCCGAAAGCGGCACCGAGGTGAACCTGGGGTAGATAATGATAACGTTTTATAAACGGATAGCTGGCAGCGAGTAAAACACCGACTATGGACAGCAAAATGGTAAACCGATTTAAAGTTAAAACCAGAGCGAACGACAGCAGGGAAAGCAGGGCAAATACCAAAAGCGCTTCCTTCGGTGTTATTTTGCCGCTGGTTAAGGGGCGTTCCTGGGTGCGCGCTATGTGTAAATCGATATCGCGGTCGGCATAGTCGTTTATCGCGCAACCTGCGGAGCGCATAAGGAAGACACCAGCAACAAACACGAATAGAATCCAGTGATCCGGGCTACCTTCTGCGGCAATTGCGAGTGCCCATAATGTCGGCCATAGCAATAGATAAGAGCCGATTGGTTTTTGAAAACGGATTAGCTCCGAATAAAGTCGAATCCTTTGCCAGATAAGTGATGCGGTCATGCGGAATAATACTTATTTATAGTCCTGAATTTAGATACTATAACGTGCTATTCCGTCACTGTCAGGAAGATGTATGCTTAAAGAGTTCGAAGCGGTTTTGCCCACTGTTGCCGACTCGGCTTTTATCGATGAAAGTGCTGTAGTCATTGGTGATGTGGTCATCGGTGAAGACAGTTCGGTATGGCCGATTAGCGCCATCCGCGGTGATGTGAATATTATTCGCATCGGCAAATCGACCAATATCCAGGATGGTTCGGTGCTGCATGGTTCGCACGCTAGCGAGTTTAATCCGAAAGGCGCTGAGTTACATATCGGTGATCAGGTAACCGTCGGCCACAAAGTTTTGCTACACGGCTGCCGGATTGGCAGCCTGTGTCTGATCGGTATGGGCTCAATCGTGATGGACAATGCCATCGTCGAAGATCAGGTGATAGTAGGTTCGGGCTCGCTGATAACTCCAGGAAAAGTACTCGAATCGGGTTTTATGTATATGGGTTCGCCAGCGAAAAAAGCCAGAGCATTAACCGAGCGTGAAAAGGAGTCGTTGGCCTATACTGCCGATTATTACGTATCGTTAAAAAATAAATACTAGAGAATTACAAGGGTCTATCCATGAAACAGTGGGAATGCATTATCTGCGGCTATGTCTACGATGAAGCCAAAGGCTGGCCGGATGACGGTATCGCACCAGGCACCCGATGGGAGGATGTGTCTGAAGACTGGCTATGCCCGGATTGTGGTATGGGTAAGGACGATTTTGAGATGGTGGAGATTTAAGCTATCCGTCTTGCTGCAGAGCAACTTCTCGTAAGCCTTTCAATGCCATTTCTAGAGTTCCGGGGTCGCGAGCTGTTTCGGTATAAACTATATAAGCAGGGCGCTGCAACTGTGGTGCCTCTTCGACCATGAATAATTGCTGCTGATCCAGATGTGGTTGTACCACGCGTATCGGGAAGTAACCCGAACCACCATTCTGTAGGATATATTCCAGCCCCAGTGCGCCTAGTCCAACCGATATGGCGGGAGTCTCCATATCTGGAAATGCCTCGCCGTGCGCGGCACGAAACTCATTGCCCCAGTCAACGAACACATAGTCCTCGACCCAGCCTTGACGTAATTTGCGCTGGTCTGTGGCAACCAGTACCAATGTTTCTTCTAGCAGTTTTTCGATGATGAGTCCGGGGGTTTGTCTGGGATGATACATCACGCCGATATCGAGCAATCCGTCTGACAATTGCCGCATCAGACTGGGTGAATAGTCGGCTTCGACATGTAGGGCAACATCAGTGGCATTACGCCGCATCCACGGCATCCACTTCAAAACCAGGCTATACCACAGGCTTACCTGCGAACCCAGCCCGATACCATGGCTAAAGCTATCGGGTAAGGCGACGCGCTGATGCGCCTGTTGCCAGAGGCGCTGGATATTCTGCGCATATTGCTGAAAGTGGGCCCCGGCATAGGTGAGTTCGACACCGCTGTGGCTGCGTTTAAACAGACGACGACCGAAGCTGTCTTCCATCGACTTCACCCTGGCACTAACGGTTGACTGAGTGACATGGAGAATTTCCGCGGCGCGGTTAAAATTCCCACAATCGGCGATTTCCAGAAAGGTACGTATGTGTTCGATTTTCACGGCTAGCCCCAACTAATGATATCGGTGTTTTCGATTAAACTAAGCAAAAAAACTCGCTTTTCAAATAGGCTTTTATCACTAAACTCAGTCGATAGATAGATCTTCGGGGTGATAAAATGCAAGGTGCTGCGATACTGGTATTCGGCCTGTTCCTGTTTTCGATTCAGGACATCATTATTAAATTTTTTAGCGACCAATATTCGGTATTACAGATCGTGTTTATTCGTGGTCTGGTGTCCATGGTGGTTATTGCATTAGTGATCAAGTTATTGTGGCCCACCGTCGCGCTGTTATCTAGCCGCCCTCGCACCGCGATTGCTCGAGGCCTGTTCGGCTTTATCTCGTACCTGACATATTATTTGGCCGTGGCCGCAATGCCCTTAGCCGAAGTCGTCGCAATCGTGTTTACCATGCCCTTATTCGTCACTGCAATGTCGGCACTGGTGCTTGGTGAGAAAGTCGGTATTCGACGCTGGTCGGCCGTATTCATTGGATTTCTCGGCGTGTTGATTATCCTGTCTCCGAGTGGTGAATTTAATGCTCTGGCAGTGACGCTGGCTTTTATTGCTTCGGTAACATACGCCATACAAACCACGATTACTCGGTTTCTGAGTGCTCACGACTGGCCATTAACGCTGGCTTTCAATTCGATCCTGGTATTCACTTGTGCGAGTGGCTTTTTAAGCCTGTTATTACTGGCTGGGATTATCAGCGAGAACTCGGAACACGCATCGCTGGCCTTTTTCAGCCGGGACTGGATTATGCCCGAAGGCCTGCATCTGGCATTGATGATATTTCTTGGGGTTAACGGTGCGGCCGGTTTTTATTGCCTGTCCAGAGCCTATTGTAACTCGGAAGCTAGCGCCATCGCGCCGTTCGAATATACCTATATTATCTGGGCCATCGTCTTCGGATATTTATTCTGGAATGAAGTGCCCGAAATCACCACGATTATCGGCGTCATCATTCTAATATCGAGTAGTCTATATATTTGGTATCGCGAACGTCAGTTAGAACAGATACAGGAAACCATATCCGAGCCTGAAATCAAGTTAGTTGAAGAGAAGGTCTAGTTACCAGCATTAGTTACCAACGATAGGCGCTGCTGACGATATTGCCCACCGTGGCTTTTTGATAGCTGACTTCTGCCGGGCCGCCGCCGATCCCATAACAAACCTGCAGCGGCAGTAAATGTTCTTCGCGGGGGTGGCAATAGCGCGCACCGGGTGCCTGTTCCCAGTTAACCAGTCTTTGTTTTCGATCGTTTTCCGACCGATTGCCGTCGCTACAGGTATCGGCAAGCCATTGTTCAAATGCCAGATTCTCCGCAATCTCGCCGGGTTGGCTACTCATGAGTGCTCGCATGTTGTGAAACGAGAATCCCGAACCCAGTATGAGAATATTTTCCGACTTTAATGCCGACAAAGCTTCACCAATATTGACATGAAGACCAGCATCCAAAGTGTCGGACAGCGAGATCTGGATACAGGGTATATCGGCCTCGGGATACATTAATAACAAAGGTACAAATACACCGTGATCAAGCCCACGTTCATCGTCGAGTTGCGCCTCGATTCCCGCTCCAGAGAGTAATTCGGCAACCCGACCGGCCAGTTGCGGATGCCCCGGCGCCGGATACTCGTACTCGTAGGTTTCAGGCGGGAAACCGGAATAGTCGAATAATAGCGGCGGATTAGCCGAGGCAGTAACCGAGATCACCGGTGCCTCCCAATGCGCGCTGATCACAATGATCGCATCTGGGCGATCAAGCGTTTGTGGGATACTGCGAAGGTAGGTGTTCAGATTTCTGTTATTCTCTTCGTCTATCAACGGTAAAGGCCCGCCGCCGTGAGGGATATAGATTATGCTTGCCTTGTTTGTCATCGTTTTTACCAGGATCTAAGCCTCAGACATTAATACCAGATTCTCGCGATTGATCAATTCCGGATCGTCATCGTAGCCGAGGATACTGGCGATTTGTGCGCTGGGCTTACCGATAATCTGTTTACATTCATCTGATGAATAATTCACCAGACCGCGCGCGATTTCGATATCGTTCTGGCCGATGCAGGCAACGACTTCGCCACGTCGGAAAAATCCAGTGGATTTTACGACGCCGACTGGCAGCAAGCTGGCATTATTTTTCTGTAACACCTTAACCGCGCCAGCATCGAGATAAAGCTTCCCGGCGCAGCTCATATGACTGGCCAGCCACTGTTTACGCGCCGCCATATGCCCGGTGCTGGCCTCAAGAAAGCTACCGATGGCTTCGCCAGCAACCAGGCGCGTGATGACCTTTTCACATTTTCCTGAGGCGATTACCGTATGGGTGCCAGAGCGAGCAGCGAGCTGAGCGGCACTGACTTTGGTCAGCATGCCGCCGCGTCCAAGATGACCGCTACTCGGACCGGCATAACCCAACAGCTCGGGGTCATTCGAGTTGGCACGTTCGATGAGTTTGGCATCGGAGTTTTCGGAAGGATTACTATCGTACAGGCCCTGTTGGTCGGTGAGGATAATGAGCAAATCGGCTTCGATTAAATTCGCCACCAATGCGCCCAGGGTATCGTTGTCGCCAAAACGAATTTCCTCATTGGAAACTGAGTCGTTTTCGTTCACGACCGGCACTGCACCGTATTCGAGCAGCGTGCGTAAAGTCGTGCGCGCATTCAGATAACGTTTACGGTTTGAGAGGTCGGCGTGGGTTAACAGGATTTGTGCGCTATGCAGGCCGTGCTGTTGAAAGCAAACTTCGTAGGCCTGCACCAAACCCATCTGGCCGACCGCGGCAGTTGCCTGTAATTCGGATAGAGTTTCAGGCCGAGATTTCATCCCCAGACGGTTAATGCCTTCGGCAATCGAACCCGACGAAACCAGTACCACATCGACGTCCTGCTTACGTAATTCAGCCATTTGTTCGGCCCAGGTAGCGATGATTTCGCGATCAAGCCCCTTACCACCGTTGGTGATTAACGCGCTACCGATTTTGACGACGACTTTCTTATATTTTCTCATCTTCTTCGGCCTGATTGGCTTCCATCAGAATCATAATATCGTTGCAGAGCTGCTCGACGCCGCTACGGTTTAAAGCGCTGATTTGATGTACCGGGCCTTTCCAGTCCAGGCCCTTGATAATTTCATCGCAGACTTCGGCCTGTAGATCCTCGCCTACCAGATCGAGCTTGTTGAGGACTAACCAGCGCGGCTTCTGGTAAAGTGATTCGTCATATTTCTTTAGCTCATTGAGAATTTTTTGCGCAGATTCGACGGCCGATTCGTCCGATTCCAGAGGTTGCACGTCTATAATATGTAGTAGCAATTTGGTACGTTGCAGATGCTTGAGGAACTGTATGCCGAGGCCAACGCCATCGGCCGCGCCTTCGATCAGGCCGGGAATATCGGCGATGACGAAACTACGATGTTTGGCGACGCTGACAACTCCGAGGTTGGGGTGCAGGGTGGTAAATGGGTAATCGGCTACTTTCGGGCGAGCCGCCGAGACACTGCGAATAAAAGTCGACTTTCCAGCATTCGGCATACCTAGCAAACCAACGTCGGCCAGTACCTTGAGTTCGAGTTGGAGGTCAAATCCTTCGCCTTCTGAACCGGTGGTATGTTGTCTTGGTGCCCGGTTAGTGGAGCTTTTGTAACGCGTATTGCCGAGGCCGTGGAAACCGCCGCGTGCAATCAATATGAGTTCGGAGCAATTATCGCCAACATCGGCAATGACTTCTTCGGTTTCCTGGACAGTGATGATAGTTCCCAGTGGAACCTCGACAATAATATCGTCACCCTTCGCACCGGTACAATTTTTGCTCTGGCCACGGCCACCGTTTTTTGCAGCAAATCGTCGGGTGTGGCGGAAGTCGGAAAGGGTATTCAGGTCGGTAGTGCCAATGACATAGACCGAACCGCCATCGCCACCGTCACCGCCGTCGGGGCCACCGTTGGGGATGTATTTCTCACGGCGAAAGCTGACTATACCGCTACCGCCATTGCCGGCTTTAACTGATATTTTGGCTTCGTCTATAAATTTCATGGTTTACTCTTTGCTGATTGCCGCGATTTTATTGCCAGGATAATATCATTCGAGACATAAAAAAGCCCCGCGATGGCGAGGCTTTATTTGATCCGACTCTTGTCGTCGGATCAGGCGTTCACAACACTCACGAAGGTGCGGTTGTGACGGCCCTTAACGCGAAATTCGACCTTGCCTTCGGCTTTCGCGTATAAAGTGTGGTCTTTACCACAGCCGACATTGTCGCCGGGGTGCATTTTGGTGCCACGCTGGCGGACCAGGATGTTACCGGGGATGACGACTTCGCCACCGAATTTCTTTACGCCAAGGCGTTTAGATTCCGAATCGCGACCGTTGCGGGTACTGCCCGCCGCTTTCTTATGTGCCATATCCTCAGACCCTTATGCTTTGATATCTGTAACTTCGATTTCGGTATAGCTCTGGCGATGACCTGCCTGAGTACGCGAATGCTTGCGGCGACGAAATTTAATGATTTCGATTTTCTTGCCACGGCCGTGCGACTTGATGGTCGCTGTCACGGCGCCCTTATCGAGCATTGGAGTGCCAACTGAGATCTTGTCGCCATCGGCAACCATTAAAACGCCGTCGAGTTCGACTGAAGAGCCTTCTTCGCCGTCTAATTTTTCAACGCGCAGGGTTTCGCCCTTGATAACGCGATACTGTTTTCCGCCTGTGGCGATGACAGCGTACATGTGTTGCTCCGAACCGATACTAAAAAAGGTGGCGAATTCTAGCTTTTGGCTGGCTGCGCGTCAATGTTTAGTTGTTGTATATCTCAATTATTTAAAGGGTTTGTTGCCGGTCTAGTCATAAGTAGGCTACTAATCTGCTGCATTCGCCATTGCCTCACGAGCCTGATGTAGCTTCTTATAGCTTTCTATCAAACGAAGATGTTTGTCCAGGCCTTCCAGTTTCATGCTGGTTTTGGTGAGCCCAAAGAACTTAACCTGCCCATTCACCGAGCCGACAACGTTAGCCATTGTTTCTTCACCGAACATTCGGTTCAGGTTGACGATGTAATCCTCAAGCGCCATTTCTTCATCCAGGGTGATCTCAAGCACTGTGTGAACCGCTTGATAGAATAGGCCGCGCTCGACGGTGTTGTCATTGAATTGCAGGAACTCCCCTACCAGTTCGATGGCCTCGTCGAGTTCACCCAAAGCCAGGTTGATGAGGATCTTCAGCTCCAGGATAGTCAGTTGTCCCCAGACGGTATTTTCATCAAACTCGATACCAATCAGTGTTCGAATATCGGTATAGTTATCTAGCTGGCTTTTCTCCAGGCAGGCTAGCAAATTGGCTAAGGACTCATCGTTCAACGAATGTAGGTTCAAAATGTCTTCGCGGTATTGCAGGGCTTTGTTGGTGTTGTCCCAGATCAGGTCTTCAACGGGATATACTTCAGAATAGCCTGGGACAAGAATACGGCAGGCTGTGGCACCCAAATTATCAAACACGGCAATATAAGCCTCTTTGCCCAGGCTCTTTAAAATAGAGAATAAGTGATCGCTCTCTTCCTGGTTAGTGCCTGAGAAATCCCACTCGCAGAATTCATAATTATGTTTAGCACTAAAGAAACGCCAGGAAATCACGCCGGTAGAATCAATAAAATGCTCTACAAAGTTCTCTGGCTCGGTCACGGCTAAACTATTAAAAGTTGGTGTGGGGACATCATTGAGGCCTTCAAAACTGCGGCCCTGTAAAAGCTCGGTTAAACTTCGTTCCAGCGCCACTTCAAAACTTGGGTGTGCGCCGAATGAAGCAAACACACCACCCGTTCGGGGGTTCATGAGCGTAACGCACATCACCGGGAATTGACCGCCCAATGACGCATCCTTAATCAATACAGGGAAGCCCTGCGCCTCTAGCGCCTGAATGCCTTGCATAATACCGGGGTATTTTTCTAGCACCTGCTGCGGCACATCGGGCAAAGCAATTTCGCCTTCTATGATTTGTCTCTTTACCGCGCGTTCGAAGATTTCCGACAGGCATTGAACCTGTGCCTCATGCAGGTTGTTGCCCGCACTCATACCGTTGCTTAAAAAAAGGTTCTCGATTAAGTTTGATGGAAAATATACAGTCTCACCATCGGAGTGACGCACATAGGGGATAGAACAAATCCCTCGCTCTACCAGGCCTGAATTAGTATCAATTAAATGGGAGCCTCGAAGGTCATATTCTGGGTTATAAATTTCCAGGCAATACTCATCGAGGACGCCTTGCGGAAGTTGGTCATCGGCGCCCAGGGCAAACCATTTTTCATTCGGGTAATGCACAAAATCCGCATTGGCAATCTCATCACCAAAATACTGATCGTTGTAAAAGAAATTGCAATTGAGGCGTTCGATAAATTCACCCAACGCAGAGCAAAGCGCACTTTCTTTAGTGGCGCCCTTGCCATTGGTAAAGCACATCGGCGATGCCGCATCACGTATATGTAGTGACCACACGTTCGGTACGATATTGCGCCACGATGAAATTTCAATTTTCATCCCAAGCTTGGCCAGGATACCGGTCATGTTAGCGATAGTTTCTTCCAGTGGTAAATCTTTGCCCAGGATCAACGTGCTAGATTCGCCATTGGGTTGTGCCATTAGCATAGCCTGTGCATCTTCTTCGAGGTTCTCGATCGATTCGATTGTAAACTCGGGGACTTGCTGCACCACCTTCTTCACCGTACAGCGATCGATTGATCGCAAGATGCCCTGGCGGTCTTTCTCCGAAATACTCTCTGGAAGCTCAACTTTAATCTGGAAAATCTGGTTATAGCGGTTCTCGGGATCGATAATATTGTTTTGAGACAAGCGGATATCGTCAGATGGAATATTACAAGACAAACAATACAACCGCACAAAGTACGCCGCACAAAGGGCGGATGACGCCAGGAAGTAATCAAACGGGCCCGGCGCCGAACCATCCCCCTTATAGCGAATGGGTTGATCAGCAATCACTATAAAGTCGTCAAATTTGGCTTCAAGCCTGAGATTTTCGAGGAAATTAACTTTGATTTCCATTAGGTAGGTTCCGGAGTTGCAGCTTCTATCTGAAGCAAAAGATTGCTAATTGGCTGGTGGATGTGAATGGAAGTTGTCATCCATTTCTTTGAGATATCGATTATGGGCAGTAGTTTGGAGGAAGTCCACTTTGAGCTCTTAATAACCATTTAACAGGTACACTGCCCCCGGAAATGATGGGGCATAAATCTAAGGCCTAACCGCGTTACAGCATCCTTCGGCGACCGATCAGGTGAAGGTGCACTATGAAGGCAAGCTGCTGGGTGGCACGGTGTTCGATAGTTTAGTGAAGCGTGGTCAGCCGATTTCCTTTGGTTTTCATCAAACTGCAATCTAAACTCACAAAAAGCATGCAACAAATATTACGACTATTACAGCTCAATCTGTTTGACAAACGGGACTTGATAGCCTTGCTACGAGGTGACCCAATTCGTGATACCGAACCCAATATTAATCAGTTGGCTTTGGTGTGAAAGTTAACGGGACAGCAGTGAATTAATGTTATGATTTTCTGCTAATCCAGCATTAAAACCACATTCTAAAAATAATTCTTATAGAGGAGACGAACAGTGGGTATCAATCGCGATCTGGCTTTTAGGGACTGTCACCCTGATATGGAGTTGGCATTTAGTCTTGAGGAATACCAGGCACGCTTAAATCGTATCCGGGTACGGATGGCGGAAGACGACATTGATGTTTTGTGGCTCATGTCGCCCGAAGCTTTATATTATGTAAGCGGTTATAAGTGTATTTGGTATCAGGCGCAAAGCCCGACGCGCTGGCCTGCAACGAGCGGCATTGCGATACATAAAGACCATGATGATTTCATTCTGTTCGACACGCCCAGTGAGGCGATCATGTGCCGCTTCGTTACTTGTGCAAAAGACATTCGTGCTTTCCCGATGACAGGACGACGTGATGGTATTTCTTTCATTACTGAAGAGCTTAAAGCTCAAGGTTGGCTAGGGTCTGGCCGTATCGGTATGGAGCTGCATAGCTACCGTCCAAACCCTGCAATCAGTCAGCGTTTCCGTGACGCCTTTGAAGGGGCTGGCATGGATATCACCGATGGTACCAATATCGTGCGTGATTTACGCTGGGTTAAATCAGATGCTGAAATAGCGCTGATGGAAAAAGCTGCGGTGATTACAGATATAGGTTTTCAAGCTGCCAGAGATACCATCTGCCCCGGTGTGACGGAGCTTGATGTCTATGGTTCGATGATTGACGCTATGTCAAAAGCTGGCGGTGAGGTTGCAGGTATTGTTTTGCCGGTAAACTCCGGGCCGAAAGCGAATTGCGGACATTCTATGGCTAGTCGCCGTGTGATCCAGGCAGGGGAACAGGTGAATGTTGATATCAGCGGCGTTTTCGAACGTTACCACGCCAATGCAGGCCGTTCCTTTTATGTGGGTGAGCCACCTAAAGATGTGATGGACCACCATAAACTGACAGTGGGCGTCTTTGATGTCATCACTGATATTTTGCGTCCTAATTTGCCCGTGGCTGAACTGATTAATACGACACGCGCTTATTATGATGAAGTTGGTATCTGGTCGGATGCTGCCTGGGTCGGTGGTTACGAGCTTGGTCTTGCCTTCCCGCCAGATTGGCTGGGTAATTATGTTTATGAAATGACGGATACTGATACCGACAAGGTTTTTGAACCGGGTACTGTGGTGAATTTTGAAAGCCAGTTCTTCTCACCAAAACTATCTGGCATTGCCTACTACATTGATACGTTAATGTTCAAAAAAGATATCGCTTACCAACCGCTTAAAACACCTCTTGAACTCGTTGTAGTTGGGGAATAACACAGGATCATTTTATGTATGAAATTGACCCAGCAAGACTCGATTTGGTCGAAGAGTTCCGTAACAATCCCGGCGGGCCTCACAGTGCCGAGTTAACGCTTTTAGTAAACCGACTGCGTATCATGCCGATGGCAGATCGCCATATTCTGGTTTGCAGCAAACACAATCGGGAGTGGGTGTTAGCCAAAATGCCAACTGTACGCGGTGCCAGGGTGGAGCTATTAGAAGATCAGGTTTTCGATAGTTACGACAAGGGCGTTTGGGAAGTTTTTAAACGCCGCTGGCAAACAGTGACCAGGGTCGAAATGTCATGAAAAAAATAATAGGTTATCTCAATACATGGAGTATAGCCCCCGGTGAAACGCTTCAGGCAAAAGTCAGTACTTATGGCCCTGAAAAATATCAGGCTGATTTGGTGCGCGTGATTTGTGGCAATGACAATCCAGATCATGGCCTTTATAAAGAAGAAAAAGTTGTCGCACCTTTTAGTGGCGAATATCCGGGTCGCTTGCAGCCAATTGATAATGGGTCTTACGCTATTATTCCAGGCTCTGCCGAACTAGAAGCGCTGGAAAGTTTTACAGTTCAGGCATGGATTTGGCCAACTACCCCGGACAAAGGTGAGCAGGCGGTTGTCAGCTATTGGCAGGAGGAGAGCGCGCAGGGTTTCGGCTTGATTATCGATGATAAAGGCGCACTTGCCATGCGGGTAGGGGATGGCGATGGTCGTATCGCGGAGGTCAGCACGGGTCGAGCCCTTGCTACAAGGCGTTGGTATATGGTTTCAGGTACCTATGATGCGATTACGGGTCAGCTTGGCGTTTGTCAGGAACCGATCAATGTTGATCATGAGAATCATCAAATAGCGAGTGCCTCAAAACAAATCAGTTTCGGTAAAGTTACTGATATTTCAGCACCGCTTATGTTTGCTGCTTTTCCGGCAATATTAGAAAACGGCCGTGAAGGATCAGCCTGTCATTTTAATGGCAAGATTGACCGACCACGACTAACCGCAGGCGTTTTAAAGGCGGCAGAACGTACCGCTATTGCCTGGGATGCCGAGCCCCATGAACGTAACAAACAAATCATCGGCGCCTGGGATTTTTCAAAAGATATCGGTACTAATATCGTTACTGATGCGAGCCCAAATGGCCTCCATGGAAAAATGCTTAACCTGCCTTCACGAGGCTGCAAAGGCTTTAACTGGAGCGGGATGGAGCAAGACTTCAAGGCAGCCCCGCAAGAATATGGCGCCGCCCATTTCCATGACGATGATTTATATGACGCCGGATGGGAAACAGATTTCACCTATGTCATCCCAGATGATCTGAAAAGTGGTGTGTACGCGATACGCTTACAAGCTGATGATGATGAATGGCATCTGGTTTTCTTTGTGCGCCCACCCAAGGGTAGGACGACTGCAAAATTAGTTTTCCTGGCATCCACTGTTACCTATATGGCCTACTCCAACTATCACTGGTTAATGCATGAGCGGTTTTGCGAAGTGACGGAGGCTCTGTGGACGACGCTAGAAAAGACGGAAGTCTTTATGCAGGAGCATTGCGAATTAGGCCTGTCCACTTACGACACTCATTCTGATGGTAGTGGCGTGCGTTATGCCTCCCGTTTGCGCCCAGTGCTTAATATGTCTGTAAAGACGCCGCTATGGAGCTTTAATGCCGATACCCATGTTTTGGATTGGTTGGAAAATCAGGGTATTGATTATGATGTCATCACGGATGAAGACCTCCACAACGAAGGTGCCGCCCTGCTTGATAACTATGATGCAGTCGTCACAGGGGCACACCCAGAATATTACACCACAGCTATGTGGGATGGGTTGCGGGCCTATCTTGCCAGAAAAGGGCGACTTGCTTATTTAGGCGGCAATGGCTTTATCTGGCGATGTGCGCTATCGGATGAAATGCCCGGCATTCTTGAACTGCGTCGTCCAGAAGATGGCATTCGTTATCGTGACGAGGAACCCGGTGAAAGCTATCTGGAATTCACGGGTGAATATGGCGGCCTATGGCGTCGCCTTGGCATGTCACCCCAGGCCCTGGTTGGCGTTGGTACGGTTGCTGTCGGCTTTGATGCATCTGGTTATTATCTACGAAAAGACGATAGCATGGATGATAGAGCCAGCTTTATCTTTGAGGGTATTGGCGATGGTGAGGTGATTGGCGATTTTGGTCTCGTTGGCGGGGGCGCCAGTGGAGGTGAAATCGATGCGATTGACTGGAAGGCAGGCACGCCATCTCATACACTGGTTGTTGCCAGTTCTGAAGGGCATTCGGAAAATACGATTTTATGTCCGGATGAATGTGGTTTTAATCATAGTGCGATGAATGGCACTCAAAATCCAAATGTGCGGGCTGATATGACATTTTTTGAAACGCCGGGTGGCGGGGGCGTATTTTCGGTAGGTTCCATCGCCTGGGCTGGCAGCTTGTCGCATAATAATTATGACAATAATATTTCCCGCATTACTGGGAATGTTATTCGCCGCTTCCTGGATGAAAAGCCCTTTATCATGCCCAACTGACATAGTCCTGATCGCCGCATGTTCAAGGCGACATCACTGCATTATTGAATGTCGGTGTTCTCGACAGGATAGACAATAAAATCAGTTTTCCCTGCGAAAAGATCCACTTTGATTTTGTGCTATCTGATACGAGCTAACTGATTATTAAACTTTCTCACTTCTCAGGTTTACGATTATGCCTTATGTAAGGCATCGCTTGACAGAAATTGAGTGTAAGACCATACTTTACACATGATTAAGAGCTTCAAGCACAAAGGACTGAAACAGCTATTCGAAAAGGGCTTTAGCTCCAAAGTGAATGCTCAACAAGTCGATAGGTGTTTACGTGTTATGGACGCTCTTGACGCAGCTCTTAAACCTGACGATATCAATATCCCTGGTTTTGGCTTTCACCCCTTAATTGGAAAGCCTCAGCCTTATGGCTTAACAATCACAGCAAACTATAGATTAACGTTCGGCTGGGATGGCGAGGACGCAATCAAATTAAATTTAGAGGATTACCACTAATGAATAAATTATACGAAAGAGAAGCAGTAATCAGGGCACCTGTTCACCCCGGTGCTATCTTACGTGAAGACGTTTTGCCCGAGCTAGGTGTCTCTAAAACTGCGTTTGCTAATGCTATTCATGTATCTCGCCAGATGCTTTACGATATTTTAAATGAATCTCGTCCTATCACCATTTCTATGGCTCTGCGGTTAGGCAAAGTGCTTGGTAATGGCCCTAATGTCTGGATCGGGATGCAGCAAAAATACGATTTGTTTTATGTCTCTCAAGAGATGGCTGATGAATTAGATCAAATTCAGGCAATAGCGCTGTAGGGCTATTCGCTTTTAGAAGCCTTAATTACGGAGACGAAAGACTACTTATGAACAATAAACCATTCCCAACGCGCGCCCGCGCCATCGTGGTCGGCGGCGGAATCATTGGCTGCTCGACTGCTTATCATCTGGCCAAACTAGGCTGGGAAGATGTCGTGTTGCTCGAACGTAAACAGTTGAGCTCTGGCACCACCTGGCATGCCGCAGGACTCGTCACCACCTTGCGCGATACGGAAGCGCAAACACGGCTCGCGCAATATTCGCTCAAGCTCTACAGCGAGCTCGAAACAGAGACCGGGCAGGCGACTGGTTTCATCCGTTGCGGTTCGGTGCAATTGGCGATGACCGAAGAGAAGGCCGAAGAGATGCGCCGCGGCTGCGCCATGGCGCGTACCTTCGGGGTGGAGTATCGCGAAATAACACCGCAGGAGGTCAAAGAGTTATTTCCGCTCGCAGAGGTCAATGATCTCATCGCGGGCTTTTATTTTCCCGATGATGGCCGCGTGAACCCGGCAGATGTCACACAGGCACTTGCTAAAGGAGCGCGGCAACGTGGGGTTAACATCATCGAAGACACATTGGTAACCAATGTGATCATGGATGGTGATCGCGCCGTCGGTGTGCAGACGGACAAGGGCGACATACAGGCCGACGTCGTCGTCCTGTGCCCCGGCATGTGGGGGCGCGAAATGGGCTTGAAGGCTGGGGTCGACATTCCGCTACAGGCAGCCGAGCATTATTACCTTATCTCCGAACCGATCGAAGGCCTGCATAACATGCTACCGATCCTGCGAGACCCCGGTCGCGGCATTTACGCACGTGAAGAAGCCGGCAAGATCATGCTCGGAATTTTCGAGCCTACCGCTGCGCCCTGGGGCGTCGACGGGATACCGGAAGACTTTTGTTTCGATGAAATTCAGCCCGATTGGGATCGCATGGCGAACCACATCGAAAAAGGTATGGGACGATTGCCGATCCTGCTCGATACCGGCATTCGCCAGTTTTTTTGTGGACCCGAATCATTCACCCCCGATCATAACTATCTGATGGGGCGCGCGCCGTTTAAGGAAAATCTTTTTGTCGCCTGCGGATTTAATTCGCTCGGCATTCTCTCGGGTGGTGGTGCGGGTTATGTGATGGCGCAGTGGATCAACGATGGAGTGCAACCGATGGATATCTGGGATGTCGATATCCGTCGAGTGCAGCCCTGTCACAACAACAAATCCTACATCGTCGACCGCATAGTTGAATCTCTCGGGATCGCCTACCAGATGCATTGGCCAAACCGGCAGTGGGAAACCTCGCGAAACGTCAAGCAGTCGGTATTGCACGATCGACTGAAGGCAGCAGGTGCCTGCTTTGGTGAATCCGCCGGATGGGAACGGCCGAACTGGTATGCGAACCCCGGACAAAAAGCCGACTACGAGTACGATTTTGGCAGGCAGAACTGGTTTGAGAACAACCGTCAGGAACATCTTGCCGTGCGCGAGGGGGTCGGGGTTTTCGAACAATCGTCATTTGCAAAACTGCTTGTGCAGGGTCGTGATGCCGAACGCGTATTGAACCGATTGGCAACCGCCGATCTATCCGTCGCGGTAGGCAAGGTTGTCTATACGCAGTTCCTCAACGCACGCGGTGGCATCGAAGCCGACCTCACGATTACACGCCTGGCGATGGACCGCTACCTCGTGGTGACCGCTGCATTCACACAGGTACATGTGCACGCCTGGATCCACGAAAACATCCCCAGCGATGCGTTTTGTGTCGTCACTGACATTACCGGCAGCTACGCGATGCTGAACCTGCAGGGGCCTCAATCCCGGGCTTTGCTGTCATCGATTTCGAGCGCAGACTTTTCCAGTGCGGCGTTTCCGTTTGCAACAATGCAAAACATCGAGATCGGATATCAAAATGCCATGGCGATGCGGATCTCGTATACCGGCGAACTCGGCTTCGAACTTTATGTCCCGACAGAGATGGCCTTGCCAGTCTATAATCGCCTGATCGAGGCGGGGAGTGAGTATGGCCTCAGACACTGCGGATATCACACTCTAAACACGCTGCGTATCGAGAAAGCATATCGTGAATGGTCACACGACATGGGGCCGTTAGAAACCCTGCTCGAAGCAGGTCTCGGGTTTACCGCCAGCGGGGATAAGGCAGGTGGCTTCATAGGCCGCGAAGCACTTCTCGAACAGCGCGAGTCGGGTGTACTGAAACGGCGGCTGGTGCAGTTTCTTCTCGATGACCCCGAGCCGATGTTGGCTCACAATGAACCAATCCTGCTCGATGGTAATAGCGTCGGTTATACACTTTCATCGGGCTACGCGCATACTCTGGGCGCCTGCGCAGCGATGGGATATGTAAACCATGAGGATGGTGTCAGCAAAGAGCTAATCGAGAATAGCCGCTTCGTCATTGAGCAGGCTAATCGTAGCTATTCCGCCACAGCGTCGCTCACCCCGATGTACGATCCGAAAAGTGAGCGAACGAAATCCTGAAGTAGTGAACTTTACCGAAGTAGAAATGTCCGAGACAGGTGACAGAAGTTTAATAATTTAAATACGTTAACAAGGGGGTTAGAAGTTATGAAACTACAGAATATTAAATTAATTGGGACGATTGTAGTATTGAGTGCGGTTATTACGGGCTGCGCTGCTACTGGCACGGCCGATGAGCGCTGGGTGGAATACCGTTCCTGGACCAAAATTACCGAAGGTCGAGTGAGCACTGGTGATCCGACAGGATTTGTCGGGACTGTTCATGCTGGACCTACAGGCTATCGGGATATCTTCGTTAATAAAATCGGTATCGCGACTAATCAGGGATCGGCACCCTATAACTACCCTGTCGGTTCGGTTCTGGTAAAAGAGCAATACAAGGACAAGGCCGCCTGGGAAGCGCAAGGTTCGCCCGATCTCACCATAATGGTCAAGGTTAGTGCTAGCGCGGCACCCGATGCGAAAAACTGGCGTTATGCTCCTGGTTTAACGGCGAAGCCGGAAGAGAATGCTTTTTGTTCTGGCTGCCATACAGCGGCATTATCAAGTGATTTTGTCTTTACCAATGAAGATTTTTTCAAGACGCAGTAATTTTCGCTAAGCTTTAATACCCGCCCAATCGGTCTGAGATCTTTTTGGGCGGGTAAGCCTGTTTACTCACCTGTAAAAATGGAATAAGGCGATATTCACCATTTCCAACTTCTTAATCCATATTTTAAAGCCGCGAGGTACATTGGTGGCTATTTGAATTCCCAGGTAATGCCGCCCAATACTATGATACCTTCGCCGACATCTTCTCCGTCGGTATTGACATTCACCTCAACTCCCAGACCGGCGGTTAAATCAACGCGACTTCCACCCGTTGTATGCCAGGAGTAACCCAGTTCCCCCGAAGGTTGCATTACCAGGACATCTGTTTTGCCTTCACTCGATGGAGGGCCATCTTCTTCCCAGTCGATTTCCAGGTTCCAAATATCAAGCCGGGCACCGTAATGCCACGCACTTTGGTTTTGATTAAGCCAGTGCCTCCAACCAAAACCTATGCCTGGGCCACTACCAGATTCATCAGCGTGCTCACCAAAATCACTGCGATCGGTAAAATTGTAGGCAAGTCGCGCAAACCATTGATCCTGAGTGCTCGTTTCCCACTCGTACCTAACACCGGGAATAACACCGGTGGGATAAGCCTGGACTTCTAATCCCCAGCCGGTAGGCGGGTTTTGTTCTGCATGAGCCGTCGGCAGGAATATTGTAATTAAAAATGCAGATATTAGACGCGTTATAAATTGAAGGATTCGCATTAATGATTTCCAGCCGGGTTTATTCGTATGAATATGCTTGTTCAATCTGTCGAACTAACTAAAAGACATTTTTTCACTGCCGAGGTTCCCTCAATATAAAGCCGTACCAGGAAATGGGTAGTGCGGGACTAATCGATATTGCTAGTATATTTAATGTAGGGCATCATCCGATGGTGTCATAGATAACCCTAAGGTGAGTTGGTTAATGCAAGAAGATAAACAGTTGAGAAATAATTATAATATGTTAAGTCAAAACTTAACCCCTTCAGATTCAGAATAATGGAACATTATAAAATCGCCGCTATCCCGGGTGATGGCATAGGTACCGAAGTAATTTCAGCCGGTGTCGAAGTCCTGGAGTTCATGGCTAAGCAGGGTAAGCAGTTTTCCATTGCGGTAGAAACCTTCCCCTGGGGTGCGGATTATTACCTGCAACACGGCCAGATGATGCCGGATGATGGGCGAGAAATGCTAAAGCCTTTCGATGCCATTTATTTTGGCTCGGCCGGTGACCCTCGTATTCCCGATCACATCACTTTATGGCAGCTACGCCTGAATATTTGTCAGGGCTTCGAGCAATACGCCAATGTCAGGCCATCCCGCGTGTTACCGGGTGTTAAGTCGCCTTTGGCCAATATTGGCCCGGGTGATTTTGACTGGGTAATCGTGCGCGAGAATTCCGAGGGTGAATACGCGGGAATCGGTGGCCGGGCTCACCGCGATTTTTCCGAGGAAGTCGCTATGGATGTTTCGGTGTTTACGCGTTCGGGTGTCGAAAGAATTCAGCGTTTCGCACTAGAGCTGGCGCGTAGTCGCCCGCGCAAAAAACTAACCCTGGTAACCAAATCGAATGCACAGCGTCATGGCATGGTGATGTGGGATGATACCTTCGCCCGCGTCAAGGAAGATTACCCGGATGTTGAAACCGACAAAATGCTGGTCGATGCGATGACAACACGGATGGTACTCGACCCGGCGTCGCTGGATGTTATCGTCGCAACTAACTTACACGCCGATGTTTTATCCGACCTGGCGGCGGCACTGTCAGGAAGCCTGGGTATTGCGGCCACGGCCAATTTACGCCCGGAAGGTGATTTTCCGTCGATGTTCGAACCGATCCACGGCTCGGCCTTCGACATCATGGGCAAAGGGATTGCTAATCCGATTGGCTCATTCTGGTCGGCGTCGATGATGCTCGAACACCTGGGTGAGCAAGCTGCGGCCGATCAACTAATGGCCGCGATAGAAAAAGTCACTGCGGCGGGTGAGACCATGCCCGCTGACCTGGGCGGTAGCGCGACTACCCGGGAAGTGACAGAAGCGGTTATCAATGCGCTTGATTATTGACCCAATTTAACTGCGGCATTCCCTAACCGTTCAAAATCGATCCAGCATGCTCGGATCATATTCATCCGTGGTTAGCTTCAGACCTGTCTGTTCCAGCCTGTCGTTAAGATGATTGAATTTGATCGCCAGGTCATCCAGGGTGATGGTGTTATCGTCCAGTTCATATAGCTGTTTTGAACCCTGGTAAAAATAATTCATGATCACCATCGCATCAAAATTGCTCTCATCGATCAGGGGTTCGATCTTGCGCTGCTTGCGATAAATACGGTTAAGCTGATGTTTCAGGTTCCACACGTACACCACCTCATCCATGAAAGGGTGATGTCGAAATCGGTACAACCCATACGAGACCAACAGTGCGGCGACAACGACACCGGCCAGGTTTAGCACAAAATTCGATGCGTCCGGCGTACTGAAAACCCGAATCAACAGGGCCGAGGTGCTCAACGAAATCACGATTAGCGCCAGCACGATTACGCCGAATACCATCTTGTAATGTTTACTGTATCGGTTCTTGTCGATGGGTCTGAGTTGCATGTGAAAATCTAATATTTCTAAATAGATATTTTACCCTGTTATAGCGGAATTATGGTGGCTGGTTTTTACGTACATCGCTCAGGTTTTATTTTTCCAATTCGCCCATGGATCGTCACTCTCTCCCGAGCACTGCCCTGCCGACTGCTCCCGCTCCGCTGATTTTTCTGTACGCTTTTCACTCAACCGGTCAGCATCTTCAAAACTTAGTTCTTTAGGATCACCTGGCAACTGGTTTTCTGGAATAATCCGATCTCTTGGAGGTATTGAATACTGTTCATAAGATGCCCTGGGTAAGTTTTTAAACTCATATAAATAGAAGGCTTCAACTTTTTCACGCGCCCAATCCGTCTTTTTAAGAAACTTCATACTGGAATCAATACTTGGGTTGGTCTTAAAACAATTGATATTTAAATAGGCAAAAAGTATCTCAAAACCATACTGATCTACCATTTCCATCAACAGGGTTTTCAAACCAACACCGTGTAGGGGGTTGTTCCTGTAATTTATTTCAGTGTTCATAATAATGTCGGTTCAAAGCGGTAAATAGCGATATTATACCCGTAACAGCAGATAAGGGATTTAAACCCTTTACTGATATCGGGCTTCCCAGCGCTATTTCGTGTCACCCGCTGATGCCCGTCTGAATGGCGACCTTATTGCCTTTCGTGACTGGCTGGGTGATAGTCTAAAAAAGGATAGAATCTAAACCCTCACGCTCTTGATACTGAACACCACCGCTTGTTTGCAATGCGGTGGTGTTCAATTACAACTAACACTGCCTGCTGGTCAGTATATTTAATCGAGTAGCTCCTGTTCGACCATTTGGTCGCACTTTACGGTCATGGTTGTCATAATAGTTCCTATCAGTATATGTGGTGGTTAAGCGGTATTACTTAACTGAAATACACTATATTAGATTTCGAAGATATAAGTAAGACGAATTAAATAGACATGATACTTCACAAATATTGATAACTGAAACAAAAGCTTAGCTCAAACCTGGGACACTTCACGTAAACCAGCTAATGCTAATTGCAAACGATCAATTTCATCTGGGTCATCAGAATAGACCATATACACTGGGCGCGGATACACTGGTGCATCCTTAACAATACATAGCTCTTTGCTATCGATTAACGGTTGCACAATACTTAATGACTGGTAACAACTGCCGCCCCTGGCAAGTATATGTTTCAACGCTATCGGCCCCAGCCCAACAGCAAGTGGTGGATTATGCAACGTAGTGAAAGTTTGACTATGCATGTGTAAAAACGCCCTTCCCCACTTCACCAGCACATAGCTGTCATATTCCACTTCGGCCAATACATTCGCATGGGTTGATACCATGACCAGATTCTCTTCAAATAATTGTTCGATCTCTAAGCCCTGCACTTTACGTGGTGAATACATCACACCTATGTCGAGCAAACCGTCAGACAAATGGTTCATCATCTCGGTCGAGTAATCTGAATCAACATCGAGAATCGCACGCGGGTCTTTCTGTCTAATCCAGGGTATCCATTTATTAATCAACTTTTCCCACAAGTTGATTTGAACACACACCCGGTACATCGACTGAACTTCGCCATCTAGACCGATCGATTGCTGTGCCTGTTCCCAGGAACGCATCATGTTCAAGGCGTGTTTTTGAAATTGAAGCCCCGCCGGGGTGATCTCAAACCCAGAACGACTGCGGCTAAACAATTGATGACCTAGCGTCTCTTCCAGCATGCTAATCCGTGCGCTAGCTGTCGACTGCGCTATATTTAGATTTTTGGAAGCCTGGAAAAAATTTCGAGTTACCACTATTTCCAGGAAGGTTTTTATATAAATTAGATTCACAGCAGTTAGTTCAACTATTCCGATTGAAACTATCATTATAAATCAATTTACTAATATAACTAACTACCCCAGAATATCGCTCACCAAAATTTCCAACTGAATCGACTACCAAATCTAAGCGGAGCAAGCTGTGATGAAAAATGAATTGACTAGAGATAGCATCGTCGATTTTATTCTCGATCTGTTTGCTCGCCGAGGCGCCGAGGAATACATGGGTGAATCGGTCAGCATGTCGCAACATATGGAACAAACCGCAGCCTGTGCCACAGCTGATGGTGCATCAGACGAATTAGTGATTGCGGCACTATTACATGATATCGGCCATTTTGTCGGTGATTTTCCTATCGATGCCCTCGAAAATGGTGTCGACAATTTACACCAGGATGCAGGAGCATCCTTCCTCTCGCCTTTCTTTCCTGCGTCGGTAACCGAGCCAATTCGCTTGCACGTCGATGCCAAAAAGTATCTATGCGCGGTAGACCAAAACTACATTAAACGATTATCAGCCGCGTCGATTGAGTCCTTGAATGTTCAAGGTGGGCCCATGTCGGCTGTTGAGGTTCAAGACTTTGAATCAAACCCATACCACCAGTTAGCGGTGAAGGCCCGGCATTATGACGATGATGGCAAGGTGGCCGGACTGGAAATCAAGCCGATAAAAGACTATCGCGCCCAAATAGAAACACTTCTACGACCTGAGTAGATAAAATTATGTCTATCAATGAAACGCCGATCAAATTAGAAAAGTTTAGCTTCACCGAAAATCAGCTCACTATAATTTGGAGCGATGGACGAACAAGCCAGCTAGCCGCTATCTGGTTGCGAGATCATTGCCAAATGCCTCAAAGTCGTGATCCAGTCAGTGGCCAACGACTGCTTAATATTACAGACATCCCGGTCGATATCCGCATAGCTAACGTCGCCCAAAATGATGTCATGCTAGTCGTCGATTTCGCGCCAGATTCGCACCAGTCAGAGTTTTCTATCAGCTGGTTACTGGACAACTGTTACTGCCTGAATGTGCAGATGGATGTTCGTAGCGAGTCAGGCAAAAAGCTCTGGCAAAAAAGCAGCTTCGGAGGAAAATTACCCCGTTGTAACTACGACCTGTTCTGCGACTCGCCAGATTCAAAGCAATCCGCGCTGCAATCCTTTAAAGATTTTGGCTTTGTAATTCTTGATGACGTCCCGGGCAATGAGGGACAGGTGCTTAAAGTCATCAACCAATTCGGTTTTGTTAGAGAAACTAATTATGGCCCGCTATTTGAGGTAAGAACTAAAGTTGATGCTAACAATCTCGCATTCACCAATTTAGGTTTAGGCTGCCATCTCGACAACCCCTATCGCGACCCGGTACCCGGCATTCAACTACTTCACTGCCTTCAAAGCTCTACAACGGGCGGCGAATCAATCTTACAGGATGGTTTTATGGCGGCGAATATTCTACGCGACGAAAACCCCCAACACTTTGAAACTTTGTGCCGACAATGGATTAACTATCGTTTTCAAGATACGAATACAGATCTTCACTCTCGAGTGCCGATGTTCGAGACTAACGACAAAAATGAAATCATTAAAGTGCGCTATAACAATCGATCCATTGGCACCTTAAAGTTGGATCCAGACCAAGTAACAGAATTTTACGCGGCCTACCGTCACTACGCCGAAATTATCGAACGCGAAGTATTACAAATTCAATTTAAACTCAACCCGGGTGAATTAATGATGTTCGACAACACCCGAGTCTTGCATGCACGCAACGGTTATTCCAAAGGGGGTGTTCGCCACTTACAAGGTGCTTATAGCGATCTCGACGGTCTTTATAGCACCCTGAATACGCTAAAAACGAAAACACTCAGACTGGCTGACTAATCGAAAGACCCATGTAGCAGGCATGTCGGAACTGAAGGCATCGCACTGTTAATTCTTACTTTCGATCTCGCTTTGCAGTTTCTCAAGTTCGTCCAGGATACTAACGAATTTGCTACCGAATGGAGTAACCTCATACTCGACCCGAGGCGGGGATTCGTTGTAACTAATACGCTCTAGAATGCCGAATTTAGTGTTTCTTCGCAGGCATTCATTGAGTACTTTAGTGGTCAGACCTTCGACACTGCGAACCATCTCTCCGGGGCGATTGATACCGCTTGCGAGAAGCTGATAAACAGTGAGCAACCATTTACAGCCATAAATGCTTTCGACCATGCGCGCACTTTGTTCAGGCGCTGATTTTCTCGAAAATAATTTTCCCTGACTTTTCATTAAGATGTACCAATAAGTACCTACCGCACCGAATTGTGCTTACTTTTCAAAACGTTACTGAGTTTTGTATGATCTGTCTACACCTTATTAACTAGCTATAGAGATATCTAATGAAAAATTCAACACAACCCCTGGCCCTGATCCTGGGCAGTTCCAGCGGTATGGGTCTGGCAAGCGCAAAACAATTACTCACCGATGGTATCGATACAGTCATCGTTGGCAGGTCGGCCGAGAAACTGGACAAGGCAAAACATGCCCTTTCTGAAATGGGAAACATCGAAACTTTTCAGGCGAACCTATACGAATCCAGTGATGTTGAACGCCTGATAGGTTTTATCGCAAACAACAATCAGCACATCAAGTATTTCGTCAATGCCGCAGGCTATTTCAACCCTTTACCCTTTCTTGAGCATGATTACAGAGATTATGACATCTACCTGAATTTAAATCGTTCTGCATTTTTCGTTTCGCAGGCTGTGGCAAAGAATATGGCAACGTATGGTGGCGGCTCGATAGTGCACATTGGTTCAATGTGGGCGAAACAGGCAATCAAAGCGACACCTTCCCCCGCTTACTCAATGGCTAAAGCTGGATTGCATGCGCTTACACAACACATGGCAATGGAATTAGCTGACAATAATATTCGCGTCAATGCGGTTTCTCCAGCAGTTGTGAAGACACCGATTTACGAGGCCTTCATCGACCCAGCTGAAATGGATGAAACACTAGCTACGTTTGATGAATTTCACCCAATAGGACGCATTGGAACATCGGAGGATATAGCTAGTACAATAAACTTTTTATTGAGCGACAATTCTAATTGGGTAACCGGCGCCATATGGGATATCGATGGTGGCGTCGTGGCGGGACGAAATTAATCATGCTTAATTTAGACTTTTCAAAAAATGTTGTAATTGATATTAATAAAATGGACTGGATAAGCAGTCCATCCGAGGGTGTCGACCGTAAACCACTTGCCAGAGAAGAGGCAGAGAGTGGGCACACAACTAGCGTCGTAAGGTTCGCACCGGGATCTAGTTTCAAGCATCACCAACACCCGCTTGGTGAGGAAATTGTGGTACTTGACGGTGTGTTTTCTGACGAAAACGATGATTATGGCAAGGGAAGCTATATCCGCAACCCGCCCGGCTCGGGACACTCTCCTTTTAGCAAGGAGGGTTGTCTACTATTTGTAAAACTCGATCAATTCGATCAACACGACCAACAACATACTTATATCGATACCAAAAACACGCAGTGGCTGCCCGGCATCGGTGGGCTCGAAATCATGCCATTACACGAGTTTGATCACGAGCACGTAGCTCTGGTGAAATGGCCTGCTGGAGAAAGATTTCAGCCGCATAAACACTTCGGTGGTGAAGAGATTTTTGTACTCTCCGGTACATTCCAGGACGAACATGGCGTCTACCCTGCCCATACATGGATTAGAAGCCCTCATATGAGCGAGCATTTTCCATTCGTTGAAGAAGAGACGATAATCTGGGTTAAAACAGGCCACCTGCCGATTAGCTAATGGCTAGACTAAATCGATGAGGAGCTTCTTTAATTATTTTACGCTATGTTCAAAGCGCTCATTCGTGACTTCAACGTGGTGGGTTTTATTCCGAGCAATTCGGCAGCACCTTGCTTGCCAGATACCTTGCCGCCGGTTACTTCTAGTGCGGCGATAATATTACTGCGATCACGCGCCAGGCGTTCCTGCTCATCGAAAGGCGGTGTCGTGTCGTGATTGCTTTCAGTCGTACTGCCTTCCTGGACAGGGGTGCTGGGGTTACCCGGCAGATCGAATTCAAGCTTGCCACTGGTACCGACGATGACCGCCCTTTCAATAATGTTTTGCAGTTCGCGAACATTTCCGGGCCAGTGATAAGCCTGTAGTTGTTTCACATTGGCCTGCGTGAGGCGAGGTTCATCACGGTTGTAGCGCTTGCAAAGCAGCGAAATAAAATGCGCGGCGAGTAACGGAATATCGCTACTACGTTCCCTCAATGGCACCACTTCTACCGGGAATACGTTTAGACGAAAGAAAAGATCTTCGCGGAACAATTTTTCTTCCGCATCTGCTTTCAAATCACGATTGGTGGCAGCGATGACGCGGACATTGATATTGCGGGTTTTCTCTTCACCGACGCGTTCAATTTGTCCCTCCTGTAGTACGCGTAATAGTTTGCTTTGAAGTTCCAGCGGAATTTCCCCCACTTCATCCAGAAAGATGGTGCCGCCATCGGCGAGTTCGAAGCGACCGATGCGATCCTTAATCGCGCCGGTGAACGCGCCTTTAACATGACCAAAAAACTCACTCTCAAACAGTTCTTTTGGAATTGCCGCACAGTTAACCCGAATCAAAGGGCGCTCATTTCGGTCGCTTTTTTCATGGATTGCACGAGCAATTAGTTCCTTGCCGGTACCCGATTCTCCGGTGACGAGCACACTGGCGTCGGTTGGAGCTACCAGCTCAACCTGATTTAATAATTGCTGAATAGCAGGGCTTTGCCCAATCAGGCCGGCAAAATCATGCTCTACATTTATTTCTTCCTGTAGGTAAATATTCTCTGCTTCCAACTGCTCCTTCATACGCTCGACTTCTGCATAAGCTTCTTGCAATTTACGCTCTGTTTTTTTCCTTTCAGTGATGTCCTTGAACACCACCACAGCGCCGACCAGTTCACCATTTTCGATAATGGGGGTGCTGGTATATGCAACTGGGAAACTGGTGCCGTCCTTACGCCAGAAAACTTCATCGTCCACGTGATGCACCGTGCCATCTCTGGTCGCTGCATAGATCGGACAATCCTCACGGGGATAAGGACTACCATCGACTTTGGTATGGTGATGCATGTCGTGAATTGGCTTGCCCAGGAGATCGGTCTCGAGCCAGCCTGTGATCGCGGTGGCTGCTGGATTGACAAAGGTAGCAAGCCCGTCCCGACTTATGCCGTAGATGCCCTCTCCAACTGCGGCTAAAAGCAATTCATTGTGGCGGGCGGTCTGATCCGGTTCATGCTCGGATATGTCCTTCTGCGGACGCCCTTGTTTTTTTTCAGCCACGATCAAATAGTTCCGGTTGATGTTAAAGCGATGCAACTTAACGATTTATCGTAATACGGTCAATCAAAACTCGGTGAGGCGGTGTTACTTACTAATAAAAAAGTGTCCTATTATTCTACCTACACAATTTGTAAGCCAACCGTAAGATGCCTGTTAGCTACTTTATGTGATCCTTGAAGCTCCAAAAACAATTTGAAGGAGAACGGCAATGTTGAAGCATATATTTGGAAAAGCAATCGGGCCGCGTCTTGAATAGTGAAAGGGTTAGGCTTTTCGAAAAGCCCAAAAATAGGGTATATTGTCTTCTGCCACACCCGATAATTCCAGTGATAAGGATCCCTCATTTGAAAAGGCTATTATTTATTACCCGCCTGACCGGCTTCGTCCTGGCCTGTGCCATGATTTCAACCAGCTATGCCCAGCAAAGCAAGAATGCACAACAACTGTTTGAACAATTGCGCGACCAGGTTTACCAGGTGCGCGTAATCGATATTGCATCTGGCGACAAGTACAGTATAGGGTCGGGCTTTCAGGTCTCCGCATCAGGCCTGGTAGCCACCAATTTTCATGTCGTGTCGTCCTATGTGCATGATCAGCAAAAATATCGACTCGAACTGGTACATAAAGACAGCACGACAACCGATATTAAATTACAGGCCATCGACGTGATTCACGATCTCGCCATTTTACAGTCCGACAAGCTTGACAGGGCTTACCTGGCGCTCGGTAGTACTTCTTTGAAGCAAGGTGATCGTATCTTCTCCATGGGTAACCCGCACGATCTCGGCATGACCATCGTCGAAGGGACTTATAACGGCCTGGTGCAACATGTGCGACACGGGCAAATTCTGTTTTCGGGATCATTGAATCCAGGTATGAGTGGTGGGCCGGCACTCGATGCCCGGGGCCAGGTAATCGGAATTAATGTCTCCAAGGGGGGTGACGATATCAGTTTCCTGGTGCCGGTCGAAAAGCTGCAGGCATTAGTGCAGCGGGTAGAGGCAGGAGTAGATACTGAAACATCCTTCGCGGAGCGAATTCGTCAGGCTTTGCACGATGATCAGGAGGAATTCTTCCAGCCTATTCTGTCACGGAATTTTGAAACTGATCAACTGGGTGAAGTCAGTGTACCTGCGCGGTTGGCACCTAACCTGCGTTGCTGGGGACATACCATGGATGATGAAAAAGTATATTTTGTCGGGGCGCACCAGCATTGTCAGTCTGAAGATTCGATTTACATCAGTAGCGAACTCTATACCGGCCGAATGACTTATGACTATGAATGGATAACTACGGACGGGCTCAATCCGTTTCAGTTTTACCAGGCCGTGTCGACCCGATTTAAGCATCACCACCCTCGCAGTTCTGAAGATGAAAAAGAAGTCGATAATTTCGCCTGTCATCAGCAGATGGTTGGTATCGACGGTCAGCGTTGGCAAGTTTCGTCCTGCTTTCGCCGTTACCTCAAATACGAAGGGCTATACGATGCCAGCCTTGCGATGGTGTCCATGGATAGTAATGATAAAGCGCTGCTAGTGAAGTTCGCAGCCTCAGGAATCAGCCGCCAAAATGCGGTGAGCCTGTTCGAGCGCGTGATGGAGTCGATTGAATGGAATCCTTAATTGTCCAGGTTGGTGGTAGACCCGTTCAGATCAAAAGCCTGGTCAACTGTAATGGCGAAGCCATCGGAATCGGTCGCGGGCTAGGTAATCAGGTTATTCTGACCGATCCCTATGTCGCGCCTGAGCAGGCCGTTTTCCAGTGTGAGGATGGAGTCTGGTATTTCGAAAACCTGGATGTCATCAACCCGGCCTTGCTGAATAACGAAATTCTACCGTCGCAAAGAGTCGGCTTGCAATCGGGTGATCGGCTGGTACTCGGGCGGACAGAAATTCAGGTGTTCTCGCCCGATCACGAAGTAGCTCCGACTCGTAAGCTGCTGCTATCGGGCTGGCTTCATGACGATTCGATAGGATGGGTAGCAGCAATACTGGCGATGATCGTATGCAGCCTGTTAGATTTCAGCCTGGATCACCTGCTCTATGCTACAGGTGAAGTCGAATGGAAATCCTCCATCATTGATCTGCTGTGGTTGAATCTTTTCCTGTTGATATGGTCCGGAGCCTGGGCGGTCACCGGAAAACTGATTCGTCATCACTATCATTTTGGACAACAGATATTCATCACTACTGTCGGGCTGATCGGAATGATTATAGTATTTCCGCTATTGGAATATATCGAATTTGCCTCAAACAGAGCGACTCTCAGCACCGTCTTTTCCTTGCTGGTCATGCTGTTAGTGGTTGCAAGGCTGGTGAAGCTCAACCTTTATTTTGCAACTTCCGGACGGCACGCTACCTTCATCGGGATTGTTGTCAGCATGGTCATTGTCGGCGGATTATCGGCAGTCAATTATCTGGTGCAGGAAGACTTTAACTCCTATGCCCAAACTGAAAACGTATTATTTCCCGGTTTTACCCGCTTTGGTAGCGGTGAGTCGGTTGGCGGCTATTTTGATCAGGTAGAAGCCATGCTGGACAACGCCGGGCAGTGAAAAATGGTGAGCCATCGGGTTTAAAGCAAATTAAGGCTCAGGCCATATAAAATAAATGGGTCGAAAGTAAATGGGCCGAGTCCCCTTATCCGATTTTAGCGCATAATTACATCTGCAAGTTTTTCCGCCATCATGGTGACAGGAGCGTTGAGATTGGCGGTTACATTGTGGGGCATGATTGATGCATCAACCACGCGCAATGCATCTGTCTCGTGAACCAGCCCATTGGTGTTTGTTACGGAATTCTCGCCCGTTCCCATTCGGCAGGTTGAGCTGGGGTGGTATTCCGTTGAAGCGTTGGCACGAAGCCAGCTCAGTATTTCGTCATCGCTTTGCACGTCTTTCCCAGGGGCTAGTTCTTCATGCCGCAAACCATCAAAAGCCGTTTGTGCTGCCATCTCACGTGTTCGTTTGACACCATTGATCATGGCTCGTCGATCACCTTCTGTTGCAAAAAAATTGTATAAGATTGAGGGATAGTGATTTGGGTTGCCTGATTTTAGCCTAACTTGTCCGCGGCTCTCAGGCCGCATCAAGCCCATAGAGAACATGAAACCTTCATCGAAGTTGGCTACAGGATCACCCATATCGGCGGTCATCGCATAAAATTCGTGCTGAAGGTCTGCATAGTCAACATCAGGTGAACTCTTAAAGAAACAACCCGTCTCGCAAATTGTTGAAGCACCCAATCCAGATTTTAAAAAAATCCATTCAAGACCTACTCGATATTTCCCCAGCCCCCTGAACTTTTGAGCCCACGAAACGCCATTTGGCGTTGCATAGGTGATAGGTACAATTTGGTGGTTTTGAAGATTTTGTCCAACAGCGGGGACACTGGCTACAGTGGTGATATTGTGATCGGCCAGGTGGGCAGGGTCACCGATCCCGGATAGCATTAGAAGCTGAGGAGAATTGATCGCACCGCCACATAAAATGATCTCTCGACTAGCCTCGTATCTGATCTGCTCTCCCTGTTTTTCCGTAACAACAGCAACAGCACGTTTTCCATCAAACTGAATTTTGTGAGCCAGGGTGTTCATCAAAACAGTCAGATTGTCTCGCTTCATAACAGGGTGCAAATACGCTTTCGCTGCGCTACATCGCTGACCGTTTCTTGTGAAACTTTGTGCAACGTGAAAACCTTCATGCTGTTCGCCATTCTGGTCAGAAGTAACCAGATAACCAGCTTGTTGGCCAGCTTTCAGGAATGCCTGGTGAAGAGGATGTTTTGCTTTGCAGGTTTCGATTGTTTGCGGTCCATTGTCACCGCGCCACGCGCTTTTGCCTTTATCTGATGTTTCCATTTTGCGGAAATAGGGTAGACACTTTTCATAACTCCACTCAGGAAGGCCTTCGTTTGCCCATCCATCATAATCCCTGGGATTACCGCGATTTGCTACCATTCCGTTGATGGCAGAAGAACCACCAAGAACTCGACCGCGATGTTCCAAAATTCGCCGCCCGTCGCAGTGTGGTTCAGGTTCACCGATATACCCCCAATCAAAACGCGAGTCGCGAGCCGCCATTCCACAAGCTGCGGGCATTTGTATGAGGATGCTTCGATCATCCCCCCCAGCCTCTATCAGCAAGACACGATTGGAAGATACAGCAGACAGCCTGTTGGCCAGGACACATCCAGCCGACCCGGCTCCAACAATGATGTAATCGAAAATTTGGTTTTGCTTCACTTGGTTATTCCCGAAAAAGGCAAAGGCTTAAAACTTCACCTGGAAAGGGTGAGTGTAATTTACTTTTTGGATGAAGTGGGTCTTTTGGGATTGTTTATTATTGGTGGTTTTTGATCGATAATTAAAGTCTGAAACGTGATTAGGTTCTTTATGTTGTTTGTCCGTTGTGGGTAAACTCTTGCCGTTTGATTTGAAGTACCGGACGGGAAATAATGGCGAACAGCGGTCATTCTGAAAATTTTGATAATTAAGTTACGTGTGTCCAGAACTCGCATAGCGATCAAGCATCAGTAGCGTCCTTGATGCTCAGTGAAACCAGTGAGAGCAGTTCGAACATCATAACCATAGCAACCTGGGAGGTAATCTTATTGGGATTGTCCTTGGTAGGCATCAGGCAGGCGACATCACCCCCAATGACATTCAGGCCTTTCAGGCCTTGAAGAATCTTGGTGGCCTGGCGAATCGACATGCCCTCAAAGCCTGGTTCAAGGTTTGACACCCCCGGAGCAATTGCCGAGTCCAGACAATCGAGGTCGAAGGTGATATAAACTGGCGTGTCGCCAACCCGTTGACGGATAATTTCGATCGTCTTTTCAATTCCCAGGTCTTCAATCTTCTCCATCGTCAGCATCTGATAACCGAGTGACTTGCTGGCGTTACCAACCACTTTTCCATGGATGATGCTCGAAGGGTGACCGCGCATACCCAGTTGTATGCTGTGCGATGAGTCAACGGCCTCCTCACGAACCGTATACGCGGCCCAATGCGCTGCTGATCGTTCTACACCAAGCCAATGCGGCATATTTTCATAACTATCAGTGTGAGCATCAAAATGAATCATCGCGCAGGGCTTGCCCCCGGATAAGCGACTACCGGAACCTGCAATCGCCTTTAGAATCGGGCCAGTGATAGAATGGTCGCCACCGACGGAAACCGGCCGGGTTCCAACCGCATCAAGGCGTTTGTAAAACGCTTCGATATGGCGCATGCAGGCTTCATTGTTCATCGCCTCCGGTAGTGGAACGTCCCCCAGATCGTGGATAAGGCTTTCTTCAAATGGCGCAAAATTGTGCACGCCATGGGCACGCCGATAATATCCAGAGACATCTCTGACGGCGCGTGGTCCAAGATGCTGGTCACGCTCGGTTGAACCATTTCCGGCGCTGTGAGGCACACCGACTAGTGCGATGTCACAATCCGCCGGATCCTCTTTCCAGGGGCAGCGAAAAAACGTCGGTACTCCCCACCAATACCAGCTTTCGGATTCTTTTTTTGCACTTTCAAATTCAGCTTGATCCATATTGATCTCCATTAGTAATCAACGTTGTGCCCTACGAGGTAACTCAACTGCTAGATGCTTCCGCGTAGTGACATGCCCATTATCTCTAATATCTTTAAATTGGGGTAGTTTTGGGACACATAACTTAATTATACTATGATCGTCCGATGGTAAGACTAGCAAGAGTGATATTACCGGGATACCCGCATCATATTACGCAAAGAGGAAACCGTAGACAGGACGTATTCTTTAAGGATGTGGATTATTACTATTATCTGGAACTACCGAAACATTGGTGTAGGGAAGAGCAAGTAGAGATATGGAGTTACTGCTTGATGACTAACCACGTTCATTTGACTGTAAGGCCTGGCTCACAGTCGAATTTATCCAGAGCCATTGCAGAGACACACAGAAGATATACAAGAATGATTAATTTCAAGGAAGATTGGCGAGGCTATTTATGGCAAGGCCGTTTTGCCTCATTCCCGATGGATGAAAAGTACTTATTGAAGGCCGCAGCTTACGTAGAACTTAATACGGTGAAGGCCAAAATGGTAACAAAGGCGGAGGATTATCGATAGAGCAGTGTTCATGCGCACCTCAAGGGTGAGAACCCGTTTGGTATTGTGGATGCATCGAAATTATTAGATATTTGCGGAGACTGGGAACACTATTTAAAGCAGGCCATGAAAGAACCTGAAAATGAATTCATCTGGCATTCGAGCACAGGCAGACCTTTAGGTGATACAGATTTTATTGAGAGGGCTGAGGGATTGTTACATCGGGATTTACGGAAAAAGAAACCAGGGCCTAAGTGTAGATCGCGATAATTAAGTAACGTGTCCTCGGAACTCCCCGGAACTTCTAGAATTCCCAATATTAATTTCAGTGTGATTTATTGCCTTCATAGGTTAAGATTTCTCCGCCTTGCTATTCGGGCTCGAGGCCCATATGACTATTCGAGTTGTACCTTAATGAGTTTTGTAGCGCTCACACTTCTTACCGGTCTCTACGGAACCCACAAATCATCGAGCTATTACAAAAGGCCTTTAGCTGCGTACCAAAGGTGGGCCTCAATTTACCCGTTTTTAAAAGGATTTGTTAATGGATATAAAACAAGAACAACCATACAAGGCAAACCACCCGGATGTCAAAAACGCCGCTTCGCTTTGTTTTTGCCACCGGTGTTTGCGATGTTAGCACCACAATACGAAATATAGGAGAGCCATGGAAAACTTGAATGAATATAAGCTTGATAATGATGGTAATTACGATAGTGCGGTAGGACGTATTAGTGAAACGTAATACGCCGAATGTCTCAAAGCTTCCGCCCATATCAAACTACTAACCAGCCTTCCAGTAAAAATCCAACAACCAATTTTGACTCAGTTTCCAAGGTGGCCTGGCAAAATCAACAATACCTCTAATCCCAATTCCCATTCGGTGTATTACGTTTCACTAATACCCCTACGCCCTAGCATAGCCTTTTAATCATCCTTGTATATTTACCACTAGATAGTAGGTACACAAGGATAAGTACCTAGTTTGTTTTCCAACTCGGCAAGCCAGTTACTGACACCCCATGAAGATGTCTTACAAAAAATAATCTTCGTACAACGAATAAAATTCTAGACAAAATCTTCAAACGAAGGTTAAATAGGTTCTAACGAACTATAAATAAAAATACACCGATGCCGTATTACCCAGTTTCACCCAGGGAATAAACGAATCTAATAGCCAAAAATGAACCTGTCGCCTCGCCAGAAACAGATAATGGCTCGCCTTCATGAGACGAACGGTGTGCTTTCGAGTGCCGAGATTACGGCAGCATTCAACGTAACGGTACAAACCATCCGCAAGGATCTTAACGAATTGAGCGAGATGGGGTTGGTGCGCCGAGTTCATGGCGGAATTAGTCTGCCCAGCGACAACCACAACCTTTCTTTCAGTAATAGAACCGTCCTGAACCTCACCTCGAAACAGAGGATTGCGCGAAAGACTGTCGAGTTGTTTCCGGAAAATACGACGATATTTCTGGGAATTGGCACCACGCCGCAGCAGGTTGCTAAGGCTTTGATCAATCATCCCGGATTAACGGTGGTGACCAATAATATTAATGTTGCGTTGACACTTTGTAGCAACCCTAACATTCAGACTCACCTGGCAGGCGGCAGAGTCCGGGCAAATGATCAGGACACAATGGGATTTGATACCACCGAATTCATGAGCAAGTTCAATATTCAATATGGTGTTTTTGGGGTAGGCGGAATGAACCAGAAAGGCCAGTTGCTAGACTTTACGCCCGAGGAGTCGAATATTTCCCGAGTAATTATTGAAAACAGCGAAGCCAGAGTACTTGTTGTCGATCATACCAAGCTCGATCGTTACGCCCCGGTTATCACCGGCGAGTTAGCAGATATCGATTTTCTGGTGATGGATTATATCTCTGAACCGGTAAAGCAGCTCTGTCAGGATCGAGAGATAGAGGTGTTTGAAGTAGGACCGGCACCGGAGCTGATCGCATGTTAAAGGTTGAGGGACTTACGCGTCGTTATGGCGACCAGACCGTTGTAGACGACTTGAGTTTTAGCGTTAATGAGGGCGAGTTTGTTGCACTGTTAGGCCCTTCGGGTTGCGGTAAATCAACCTCGCTGAAAATGATTGCTGGGCTAGAAACTCCGGATGCCGGCAGTATCGAACTCGAAGGTAAAGACATTACCGATTTGACGCCGGGGCAACGCAAGCTCGCCATGGTATTCCAGTCTTATGCGCTTTTCCCGCACTTAAAGGTTGTCGATAATATTCTGTTCGGTTTACAGGCCAGAAAGGTTGCGAAGGATGAACAACAGCGACGACTCGATTCTGTGGTCGAACTGGTGGGATTACAGGACCATTTGCAAAAGAAACCCGGGCAGCTTTCCGGTGGGCAATGTCAGAGAGTTGCTCTGGCAAGAGCGGTTGTCGCTGAAGCCAGGCTTTGCCTGATGGATGAACCCTTGTCTAACCTCGATGCCAAGCTGCGCAACGAAATGCGTACTGAAATTCGAAGCCTGCAGCAACGACTTGGAATGTCGGTTATTTATGTCACGCACGATCAGGTTGAAGCCATGAGCATGGCTGACCGCATCGTGCTGATGAACGATGGCAAGATCGAGCAGATCGACGTTCCGGAAGGCTTGTACAACAAGCCAAAAACAGTTTTTACCGCTCAATTCATCGGTAATCCTGCGATGAATATTATCCATTCAGATAATCAGTGCCTCGGAATTCGACCGGAGCATATTGAAATTGTCGAAGAAGGCAGGCCAGCGCGGGTTATCAGTTGCGACTATCACGGCGCCGATACCATTGTGCTGGCAGAAATAGGTGAACAGGGAGGCACAACAGAAATTATCAAAATACGTTATCCAGGGCATGCCATGTTTGCAGCCCAACAATCAATATCGGTTCACTGGAAATTAGAGTACGAACATCGTTTCTAATAAGCAAATGCCAGTAAGCCAATAAAGGTGATCAAAGCCACAAATACTATAAACAGAGGAGATATTAACCATGAACAGATTTACCAAACACCTGGCAACAGCGGGTATTGCTTCAATCCTGGGGTTTAGCGCTGTCGCCAGTGCCGAAACCGACTTAACCATGTACTACCCGGTCGCTGTCGGCGGCGCTCTGACCAAAATTGTTGACGGAATGGTCGAAAAATTTGAATCTCAGAACCCGGGAATTAACGTCAATGCGATTTATGCCGGTAACTACAATGACGCACGCGTCAAAGCACTCGCAGCTTTACAAAGTGGTGATCCAGCACAGCTTTCGGTGATGTTTTCAATCGACATTCATGCGTTACGCAATCTGGATGCGATTGTTGCTTTTGACGACCTCATCAGCACCGATGCGGAACGCAAGTGGCTTGACAGTTTTTATCCTGCGTTGATGGAAAATGGCAAGGCTGATGGCAAAACCTGGGGCGTACCTTTCCAGCGTTCGACTATTGTCATGTATTACAACAAGGATATGTTTCGTGCAGCCGGACTGGATCCTGAAAAGCCACCGACTACCTGGGAAGAGTTTGCCAGCGTCGGCAAAAAGCTGGTGAAAAAGAATGCTAGCGGCAATGTCGAGCAATGGGGCGCGATGATTCCATCGACTGGTTATCCTTACTGGATGTTCGGTGCATTGACCAAACAAAACAGTGAAGTTTTAATGAATCAGGCGGGCACCGAAACTTATTTTGATAACCCGGGCGTCATCGCCGCACTGGAGTACTGGTATGACCTGGGTAACAAGCACGCCATCATGCCCAGTGGCGTGATCGAGTGGGGAACCTTGCGCCAGAACTTTCTGGACCAGAAAACTGCCATCATGTGGCATTCAACCGGTAACCTGACTACGGTGAAAAACAAGGCCAGCTTTGATTTTGGCGTTGCTAAATTGCCGGGTAACACGGAGCTGGGGTCTCCAACCGGTGGTGGTAATTTTTACATATTCAAAAAGTCGTCAGCGGATGAAAAAGCTGCCGCGCTAAAACTGGTGAAGTTCATGACTTCAGCAGAGCAGGCTGCACATTGGTCTAAAGCAACCGGCTATATGGGAGTTGGTCCGGGTGCCTATGAAACTGATACATTAAAAGCCTATGTAAAAGAATTTCCACCAGCGGCTGTTGCTCGCGATCAGCTGACACATGCCACTGCGGAGTTATCCACTCACGAAGCAGGTCGCGTGCGCAAGTTCCTGGATGACGCGATCCAGGCGGCCCTGACGGGACAAATGTCCGCAAAAGATGCGATGACCGATGCTCAAAAGCAGGCTAAGTTAGCACTGCGCCGCTACCAGTAAATAGTTGAGGGCTGGCTTAGCCAGCCCCCGATTATCCCCGGTTATCCGAGTTCATCATGCTAAAACGCTTTAACCTGAAAGCCTGGCTGCTATTGCTGCCAGCGCTCTCATTGCTGATCGCGTTTACCCACTGGCCAACCCTCAAGACTTTCTGGCGTAGTGCGACCTGGGCGCGTTCGGATGCAGCACCCGCCAAATTTGTCGGGCTTGAGAATTATGAAATTCTACTGGATGACCCGATTTTCTGGAAAGTCATCGAAAATAATCTCTGGTATGCATTGGGCACTGTCCCAACCTCTATTGCATTGGCGATCGCGATGGCGCTATGGGTAAACAGCAAAATTCGTTTTACCGGCTTGTTACGTCTGGCTTTCTTCACGCCGACCATATTACCGATGATAACGGTGGCCAATATCTGGCTATTCTTTTATAGCCCGAATATCGGTTTGTTTAATCAGTTACTCGCATTAATCGGTATCAATGGCCCTAACTGGCTTGGTGATCCGGATTTAGCATTGTCGAGCCTGATGATCATGACGGTTTGGAAAGAAGCCGGGTTTTTCATGATTTTCTATCTTGCCGCATTGCAAACCCTGAGCCCTGAATTGTTTGAGGCGGCTAAGGTCGAAGGTGCGAGTGGCTGGCGCATATTCCGCAAGATCACCTTCCCATTATTGATGCCAACGACCTTGTTTGTCCTCATCAACGCGCTACTGAATGCCTTCAAACTGGTCGATCATTTGTTTATTCTCACCAAGGGTGGACCGAACAATGCCAGTAATTTATTGTTGTATTACATCTACGAAACTGCATTCAGTTTTCTCGACAGCTATTACGCGGCCACGCTAACCGTAGTGATGCTGGTGATGCTCGCCATCATCGCACTGGTTCAGATATTTTTCTTCGATCGCAGAATTCACTACCGGTAACGTAAAATGGATTCAATTTGGTTTCAAAGAATTTCAAAATTTTCAGCCTATCTGCTCGCTATAGTCTGGGTGCTGCCCTTGCTCTATGCTTTCTGGGCTGCATTCCATCCGCCTGAATACGCGACTAAATTTGCATTGTTTGCGCCTTTAACCACGGAGAATTTTGTTTCTGCCTGGGATCAGGCCCCCTTCTTCAGGTACATGCTCAACACCGTGATTATTACCACCATCATTCTTTTCTCGCAGTTGGTGGTTTGCACACTGGCGGGCTATGCATTGGCCCGGGAAAAATTCGTCGGTCGTGGCTTTGCGTTTGCTCTGGTGCTCACTCAGCTCATGGTGATGCCGGAAGTGTTGATTGTTGAGAACTATCGGACGCTGACCGGGCTTGACCTGGTTGATACTCACCTGGGTGTCGGTTTGCCTTATCTGGCCAGTGCTTTTGGCATATTTCTGTTAAGGCAGACCTTTAAAACCGTACCGCAGGAGCTAGAAGATGCGGCACGCGTAGAAGGGCTTTCGGGTTTAGGGATTATCTGGAAAGTATTTGTACCACTCGCGTTTCCGACTTACCTGGCTTTCAGCCTGGTATCGGTTAGCTATCACTGGAATAACTTCCTGTGGCCGTTGGTTGTCACCAATACGGAAGCCAGTCGCCCATTAACCGTCGGCATGGCTATTTTTGGCGCACCGGAATCGGGTGTTGACTGGTCGGTGATATCTGCTGGAACTTTAATCGCGATAGGTCCGTTGCTGATATTGTTCCTCGTATTCCAGCGCAAATTCATCCAGTCATTCATGCACGCAGGTATCAAGTAAATGCGACTCCTTTCGTGGAACGTACAATACGGCAAATCGAGTGACGGTAGATCTGATTTCTCCCGCATATTGCAATACGTCAAGTCACTCGGTGACTTCGATGTCATCTGTCTACAGGAACTGGCCAGGAATATGACCGAGTATTGTATTCCCGATCAATCCGATCATTTGCTAATGACCCGGCACTTTTTTAAAGAATACAGGGTAGTTTGGGGAAGCGGGTTTAGTTGGCCTGCAGCGGATGGCGATTCTAAACTCAGGCAGGAATTTGGCAATGTCAGCCTGATCAAATCCAGCCTCCTGGATTTTAAGGTTCACCAATTGCCAAAACCGGCGACGCCTGGAAAACTACAGATGCAGCGAGTAGCAATCGAAACCGTTGTCGATTCGAAAATCGGACCGATTAGTATTATCAATACCCATCTGGCCTTCCACGATGACGCTGAAAATCAACAACAGATAGAGCATCTATGCCACCTGGAGCAGGAACGAGTCGCGCATCACCAGGAACCGAAACAGGTCGGTATCGGAACCTATCAGGAAGCGTTCCTGCCGTCGGCTCGCATTCTGTGTGGAGATTTTAACTTCACAGTTGATAGCTGGCAGCATCGTTATCAGCTTGATGCCAACTGGATAGATGCCTGGCAGAAGTGCAATGGTGATGTAGTGCATCCACCCACCTGTGGCATTTTCGATGCGGTGCAATGGCCGCAGGGCGAGCATTGCCGTGATTTTTTCTGGCTAAGCCCCGAGCTCGAGTCGCTGCAGGTCGGAATTAGCGTGGACACCGAAACGAGCCTTTCAGACCACCAACCCGTCATACTCGAGATATCCATTTGAAGCCCGATCCTTTACCTAAAGTTTTTCCTGGCAAGCCTAAAATCGTCTTAACCGACGTAGACGAAACATTAACCTGGCAAGGGCGACTGCCAGAAGAAACCTTCAGTGCTCTGGCGAAATTGCAGCGCGCAGGCATTAGAGTTGTCCCGGTAACCGGTGCCAGTGCCGGGTGGTGCGACTGTATGATTCGCACCTGGCCTATCGACTCCATTATTGGGGAAAATGGTGCCTTTTACATCGACCGAAATTCCGACGGCAGGCTGTCTTACACCTATGCGCTGGAGGAGTCTGTGCGAGCAAGCAATTGGCAGCGTCTACAACGACTCAAGGAAGAAGTTTTAGAGCAATTTCCACTGGCCTATCAAACTGCCGATCAGGTGTTCCGAGTAACAGATATTGCCTTCGATATTAATCAGGACCAGAAGGTCGATAGAAAGGATGCATTTACCATCGCGCAATATTGCCGGGACGCAGGGATGATAGCCAGGGTCAGTTCAATTCATATCAATGTCTGGTGCGGAGACTACAACAAAGCATCAACCGCTAATTTGTGGATGACAGCACAGGGTTTCGATAGTGATGAAGCGATTTTCAGTGGTGACTCACCTAACGATGACTCCATGTTTGCAAATTTTCGACTAACCGTTGGTGTTGCTAATATCTTACCTTTTATCGAAGAACTTGATTCGCCTCCGATGTATATTACCAATCAGCCTGGCGGCTACGGATTTGCTGAGCTGGCGGCCGCATTACTGCGCGAGTGATGTCAACCTGGAAGTATAATAAGCGATATACTAAATCCCCAAATGCTAAGGTCAGGTTCTAGCTGACCAGAGCGCTTAGTAATCCGGAACAAAATTTAATGGCGAGAAAATCTAAAGAAACCCAGGGCGAGGATAAGCAGACGCTAGCAAACACAATTGGTCTGCCGGTTATCGAATCGGCTGGTGGACTGGTATGTAATCGATATCATCATATTCTGCTGATGTTTAAACGGGGTAAGTGGGATATGCCAAAGGGCAGAGTAGAAGAGGGGCAATCCCGAGAAGCCGCAGCATTGCGCGAGGTACAGGAAGAGACTGGTTTGCAGTTATCGAAACTATCGGTGCAAGGTAAACTGGTGTCTACCTGGCATACTACCAGTCATCAAAAAATCCGATATCTGAAAAAGACCCACTGGTATTTAGTGGAATATGATGGTGATGATGACGACACAAACCCCCAGGTTGAGGAAGGTATAATAGAATGCCGGTGGGTGCATTTAAGCGATTTGCCAAGCTACCGTGAATTACTAATCGGGCGCATTAATTATGTGGTCGAATTTTGGCATAAGAATCTGGCTTATATTCCCAAAGACTAGCCTGAGCTGATTCCTGGTATTTCTAGCGGCGCGGTATGGGATCGCCCACCTCTAGAATAGCCAATTAAGTCTTACCTGCCTTTTTGGAAGACTTACTATTTTTCTTCGAATTCTGTTTGGCTTTTTTGATGACGGCTTTTTTTGCGGCCTGTTTTTCAGCAGCTTTTTTCGATTGCTGTTTTTTCAATAGCTTTTCTACTTTCTTCAACTGCTCACCTGCCTTAGCTGCCGCCTGCTTGGCTTTTTCAGCGCGTTCAGTGGCCTTGTCGGCCTGTTCAATGACTCGTTTCAGGCGCTTTCGGGATTTTTCTATTAACTCATTTAATTTTTTGATTCTCTTTTTGGAATTCATGCTCTACTCCGGTTCAATTGTGATTTGATTTATATGACTATTTCGTCGCGTTCGTGAATACGTTTTGCCGAACCAGCAATAGACGGATCAGCCTTTCCGACAATATTCTTATCCTTATCGGTGTAATTGAGTGACGACAGAAAATGGCGCATACAGTTAACCCTGCCTCGTTTTTTATCGTCAGAGCGGATCACCACCCAGGGGCAATCCTTGGTATCAGTATGAAAAAACATAATTTCCTTGGCTTTACTATATTCCTCCCATCGTGCAAGTGAGGCCATATCAACTGGGCTGAGCTTCCACTGTTTTAAAGGGTCGGTTTGACGCGATTTAAAACGCCGGAACTGTTCTTCTCTACTGACGGAGAACCAGTATTTAAACAGGGTGATACCGCTATTGACGAGCATTCGCTCCAGTTCTGGAACCTGGCGTAAAAATTCCAGATGCTCATAGTCGCTACAATATCCCATGACTTTTTCTACGCCTGCACGGTTGTACCAGGAACGGTCAAATAAAACGATTTCACCTTTGCTGGGTAGATGCTGGATATAGCGTTGGAAGTACCACTGATTCCGTTCCAGTGTATTGGGTTTCTCGAGTGCTACGACTCTCGCACCCCGAGGATTAAGATGCTCCATAAAACGCTTGATGGTACCGCCTTTGCCCGCAGCATCGCGGCCTTCGAATATGATAACTATTCGTTGATTGGTTTCTTTAGCCCAGCTCTGCACCTTTAACAACTCTATTTGTAATTCGTGCTTTTGTTGCTCGTAATCAAGTAAATTTATTTTTTTTCGGTAAGGGTAGCTGCCGTCCGCATTCCATTTTACGGATTTGTTTTTAGCGTTGAGGTCAAAAACAAAAGGTTTGTTTTCTTTAATGATCTTTTTGCCGATTGATTTTTTCCCGGCAGACTTTAATTGACTCACATTCTTCATAAGACTAACTGTTTCCCTTTGAATTGATCTGCTATAAGGCTGCTTTGCCTGGAAACCATCTCGGACAGAATAATTTTAACTCGTAGCCAGGAAGCAGTATTGACGTGGGTCAATCTGTCGGGAGGTGGCGACAGGAACAAGTGTTCTCAAGTCCCCGGGTATTTGAATCAATGTCCCAATGACTAAACCTGCACATCCCGTTTATAATGATCCCCTGAAATCGCTATAGCCTGAGGGTCACATGATGAGCAATAAAGACTACACGCCACCAAAAGTCTGGACCTGGGACAGTGAAAGCGGCGGCAAATGGGCTGGCATTAACCGACCGATTGCCGGTTCAACCCACGAGAAGGTCTTGCCAGTCGGAGACAAACCATTGCAACTCTATTCGCTGGGCACACCCAATGGTGTGAAGATTACGGTAATGCTGGAAGAACTGCTGGCGCTGGGTAAGTCCGATGCTGCCTACGATCTGCATATCATCGATATTGGAGAAGGCGAGCAATTCGGTTCAGACTTCGTGAAACTCAATCCGAATTCGAAAATCCCCGTGCTAGTTGATCAGTCTCAATCACCTGCGCTACCTGTTTTCGAGTCCTGCGCAATTTTGCATTATTTAGCAGAGAAATATGGTGTATTACTTCCGCAAGATGTAGCGGACCGCACGGAATGTCTGTCCTGGTTGTTCTGGCAGGAAAGCGGTGCATCATTCCTCGGCGGTGGCTTCGGACATTTCTACCGCTATGCACCTTACCCGATGAAATACCCGATCGATCGCTATGCGATGGAAAGCAAACGCCAATTGGATGTACTAGATCGTCATTTGGCCGAGCGTGACTACATGTGTGCCAGCGGTTATTCGATTGCGGATATTGCAATTTGGTCCTGGTACGGACGGCTAGCGATGGGTGAGATTTATGATGCCGCAGAATTTTTAGATACTGCTTCGTATAAGCATGTGCTGCGTTGGGCGGAGACTATTCAGGAGAGAGATGCGGTTCAGAAAGGGTTGGCAGCTGCTTTGTAGTTGACCTCGACTTTACTCACACATACCGGCTAATCGTGAACCAGGCCGCAAATTTATTCTTGTTTATGCTATATATATAGGTAACAAGGTAATCGCATATGGATGAACTGTCGGCATATAATCGTGTAGAGAAGGTTGCTAATCTCCGAGACTATTTTCGCAGATCAGTAGAAGACGTTATCGAAAATCAGGGTGTAGACATGGATCCTCACGCTGCACATTATGTCGTCAATCTGCTTACGTCATTCTCGCGCTCCGAAGCGTTTTATGAAGACGACGGTGAAACCTACGGACTAAGGCCTCTCGCACTCATGCTTGCGGATGCCGTGAATGCAGACAGTGCTGCGGAGCGCAGCCAATCCTTGCAACGTATTGGTGACGTGTCACTGTTCGTCTCAGGTTTTTTCAGCGACAGTCTGGTCAGAAATGCCGTCGACATTGATTACTACATTAACATGGGCGGTAGTGCTTATGCGGTTTTGTCCGAGGAGATACGCGGCACGTTTCGTGGAAATGCATTAGCGAGCACCTATCAGGAGCTATCAGAGAAGTTTCTGATTCTTATCGATATACTTAACGAGGTTCGTGATAGTCGACGTATAGACTCTGATGTCGATTTGCTGCGTACTTACGAGCTGTGGCGGAAAACCGGCAGCCACCGCTGCGAAAAACTGTTGCGCAAACAAGGCGTGGTGCCGATCTCACAGGCAAGTAAAAAGCGCCATTGATATGCTGTTACAACTACAACAGCAATTAACCGACATTTACCAGGTAGATCGCGCCCACGACGTGCGTGATTTTCTGATCACCGATCGAAAACTGGCAAAATACCTGGGTCAAAATGTCCTTCTGGAGAACACGGATGAGAGTTTACTGGTCGCGCAGGATGTTGAGGGCCTGGAATTGTCGCTATTTCTCGATGGCGAAATGCTCACCCGCCTTGAAACAGCTGGTCCAATGGCCTGTCTTCACTCGGAGTTACTCGACGACTGGTGGAAGGTCATTGAGGGCATTAGCCATTTTAATTGTGTTGCCTGGAAAGCCTCACAAGATCGCACCGTTACGCTCCTTGAACTGGAGCTGCAGGGCGAGATCGATAAGTTTGTCAGCACAATGCTGCTTGCTATGGAGCAGTCTAATAGCGAATTGACGGCCAGTTTGCACGGTCGACTATTCGAGGGTGTCAGTTTCCAGCAGGGCCTCGACAACGAGCAACTTGAACGTTACCAGGCCGCCAATGACTATGCGTCACGATATTGCCACGCGCTTCGACAGCAATTGATCGACGATCACCAGCTAGCGAAGTTTGAACTACGCCATTTCTATCGCCTTCAGTCACCTGAGAAGTTTAGTTACATTCATGCGAAGGTCTGGTCTTAAGGTTTTTAGCCCCAGTCAGTCAACCCTCCTTAGCCTGTTGTTCAAAAAAAGATGCGCCTGTGGGCACCTCTTATCAAAATTGACTTAGGCTTTGTTCGACATTGACGATTGCCAATGCCGATATACCGACAGGATTATATTTCTACCCGTAAAATATATGTTTTATACTGTTGACTCGTGTGATGGGGATCACACAAAACCTGATTTACTCGGAAGATTAGCTTGCAAACTTTAAACCTCGAAGGCCGCGACCTTACCATAGCAGCGTTGGTCGCCGCCGCAAAAAATCCTTGCCAGATTTCAATAAAGCCTGAGGCGCGCGAAGCAATGGTGCAATCGCGCCGCCTGGTCGATCGGGCAATCGCCGAAAAAATACCCGTTTACGGGGTTACCACCGGGCTGGGCGCACGCGCAATCGAAGCCCTGGATGCGGAAACCCTGGCAAAGTTTTCTGAGCAAACCTTAGCAGGCCGGGCACATGCTATTGGTCCGCCAGACAATGCCGAAAACATACGTGCCGCGATGATCGTTCGCCTCAACACTCTGTTAACCGGGTACTCGGGTGCCAACCCTGCGGTTGCGGATCATTTGCTGGCTTGCCTTAATGTAGGTCTCACGCCTGTTGTCGGTTCGATCGGATCGGTCGGCGCAGCTGATCTGGTATTAGGTGCAACCATGGGTTTGGCCTTGATCGGGCAAGGCCAAATGCAGGACAAAGATGGTAATATTGGTGCCAGCAGCGCGATGATGCAGGCATTGGGTATCGTTCCTTTAATAGTCGGCCCACGCGACGGCTTAGCCCTGGCTAACAACTCTTGCCATGTCGCGGCTGCGGCAGCCATAGCGATGCAAGCGGCACAAACCGCCTACCAATCTGCACAAACTGCTGCTGCTTTGTCGATGGAAGCCTTTCGCGCTAACCTGTCTACGCTTGATCCCTATGTGCTGGCAGTTAAACCCTTGTCAGGACAATTGCAGGCCGCTGCGGAATTGCGCCAACGCCTTGAAGGCAGTGCCCTGTTTCAGGACGGCCAGGCCCGCCGATTACAAGATCCGATTTCTATACGAAATGTCCCCCACATACACGGAACTGTCGCGGCAGCACTTGAGTTTGCCCGGCCAGTCGTGGAAATTGAAATTAATAGCGCAAGCGATAATCCCCTTGCTTTGGCCAGTGAGGCGAAAATAGTTTCTGGCGGCGCTTATTTTACCGCCGAACTGGTAAGCGTGATAGAAACAGTGAGTCGTGCATTCGCCCAGCTATCGGTCGCGCAGCTTGCTCGGATATCTAAGCACCTCAACCCAGAATTCAGTGGATTGCCCACCTTCCTGGCCAAACCCGACAGTAGCTCAAACGGTTTTGCACCACTGATGAAAGTAACTGAGGCGCAGTTGTCGGAGTTACTGCACGATGCACAGCCGGTTTCGATCTGGCCTAGCGTCAATGCGAATGGTGTCGAGGATTGTATGACGTCATCGCCCACCGCTGTGCGGGCTTTGGCGCGTATAGCGAATTCTTCCTGCACGCTTAGCGCGATCGAGCTACTGGTCGCAACACAGGCCGTGGAATTGCGTGGCGTTAAGGCGGATCTCGGTTCTTATCTTGCTTCAGTCATGGAATCAGTACGCGAGGTTTCGGTGGAACTGAGCCAGGATCGTCCGCTGGGAGCCGATGTTATGGCGCTGGCCGAATGCACCCTGTCGGGGCATTTTTCTGGTCCTAAGTTCGTTATCTAAGTACAACTTCGAGAATTTTCAAAATAATGTAGCGTTACCTGACACGTAGAGCGGAGAACGCGGTGCTATTCCACCCTACATGCTAAATTATTATTTAAGTTAATTGATCAAAAAGTTCTTTGGCCTGGATCAAATCCGGAGTATCGAACCCTTCAGTGAACCATTCGTAAACAGGAGTCAGAACTTTTTTGGTTTCATCTTTTTTGCCTTGTGCCTGCCAGATACCGGCAAGACTAGTTGCAGCACGAAGTTCGAGCGATTTTGCTCCTTTGAGCCAGGAGTTGGAAATCGATATCATTATCGCTGAAGTTTGAGGCATATTGCCCGAGATTCAGCATCTCCAGCCGCTCAGCGACGTTTACTGGCATTCAAATTTTCTCGACTTAACCCGAATCACAGTTTAACAAAAGAGGTTTCCGGGTTTGTTTCGTTACGATACCGGCAGATAAAAGCGCTGCCCTACCACCCTCAACAAAGGAAACATCAGCGCCGTCCAAACGGGTCAAATCATTTGCTGCCGAGGCCCCACAGTAGCAAGGCGAACTACCACATGTTGTCAGGATGCGCCGGGAGCGGTCACCTATGCGGCCAGACTGCGCCTGGGTGAGGAGCTACCACAGCCGGAAACACAAGCAACTCCGAAAAGCAGGTCAGTAGAAAGCAGTCAGGTTTCTGAAAAGCCATCGACGACCTGGTGACGCGTACCAGCCTGGAGAAATTCAACCTTGAACAATACGACTATGTCGTCGATGCCATCGATAATGCGGTACATAAGCTATCGCTGGTGCATTATTGCCGTCGACATAAAATACCTTTGGTC
>JAUVCH010000185.1 GCA_030595795.1 Gammaproteobacteria bacterium | reverse complement strand
CTAACTTTCAAGGCCTTAAGGCTCATGCAAAAATGCGATGTCGTTGTATACGACAGACTGGTATCAAAACCGATACTGGAACTGGTTCGACGCGACGCCGAAAAAATTTACGCTGGTAAAGCCAGTTCTAACCACAGTTTGTCGCAGGAAAATATCAACCAGTTACTGGTACGTCTGGCCAAGGAGGGCAAATCAGTGTTGCGTCTTAAGGGTGGTGATCCGTTTGTGTTCGGTCGAGGCGGCGAAGAAATCAGCGAATTAATCGGCGAAAATATTAGTTTCCAGGTAGTGCCCGGCATTACCGCAGCTTCTGGTTGTACTACTTATGCGGGCATACCTTTAACCCACCGCGATTATTCCCAGGCCTGTATATTTGTTACAGGGCATCGTAAAAATGATTCCGACGATCTTAATTGGGAAATGTTAAGCCATGCTAACCAGACCGTTGTTTTCTATATGGGTTTGGATAACGTTCAAAGAATTTGCGACGAAATGAAAGCACATGGTCGAGACCCGTCTATACCAGCCGCGTTAATTGAGAAAGGTACAACACCCGCTCAAAGGGTCATTATTGGTGACCTGGATAGTTTGCCAGGTCTGGTCGAGCGCAACAAGGTGCATGCGCCGACTTTGATTGTTGTTGGAGAGGTGGTTGAATTACACAATAAATTGAGCTGGTATAAGGGTGGCGAGGAGATAATTTAGGCGCCTTCGGTTTATATCCCGTAACCAGTGTGTAAAAATAGATGGCATTAAAATTCAAGGTGCGAAATTCATGCAAAGTGATTCCAACTTATTCTTAGGAGAGCGAATCTCAAATGCTCGTATGGTCAAGGGGTTTAGTCAAAAACAACTTGCCGCACTGGTCGGAGTCAATAAATCTTCTATCGAAAATTGGGAAACAGACCGGATTGGTCCACGCGCAAACCGATTAAATCAGCTGGCGGGTATACTGGGTGTACCTGTCGCCTGGCTATTATCCGGTGAGGAATCGTCATCAGAAATCGACCTTCCGTTACAAGATGAAACAATGATGTTAAGAAACAAGCTAGATGCTGCAGAGTCAATGCTCAAACAACTAGGAGATATCATTAAGGATATTCGACAACAGTCAAATATAATTCAGCGTGATTTTGATGAGGAATCTATATAACCCGTTGAAACTAATGGTGAGTTATACGCTGTCGCTAACCCACTCTGCGTGCTGGCCCACTCGCTTGTCATATCTCGTGGGTTAGTAGCACGATGGATAATACGGCACTGGCGATCGCCAGCGACTTTCGGAGCGTCAGTTTTTCCAGCTTCAGCCCGGTTGGGATGAGGAACGAATCCCAACGTTTCAGATTTAATCTCGCCTTCGATGTTGACTCTGCTGTTGGGATTCGTACCTCATCCCAATCTACCAATCAAATGACCGTTTAGGCTCAAACACCAATAAGTCTGATTGACTCATTCAGTGGTTCCTCAGAATTCTCTGCTACAGCAAATCCTTACTCAAATTATCCCGATACTCCCCGTCAATAACCACCTCATAGGTATAAACAGGATGCTGTACTCCGATAGTCCACTCTGCATCATTATTTATGGCACCCGCCATGTCATCACTAATTTCGAAACGTAGAAAATGAACCGCCGAAGTCTTCGCCTCGGTGGATCGTTCAAGGTCTTCATCAGCTATCGACCAGACCTTGTCAAAACCATCGATTTGCATCCATACCAGGTCTTCAATGCCCACCATTTTTGCGAGCTGCGCCGCACGAACTTCAGCATCGGTATACTCGATCATGAATGTCGCTTTAAAATTACGGCCGGTAGGGATCATCGGGTTATAAGCTTCCAGCTCTTCATTGATGCCAGCAGTTTCGAAGACTTTTTCTATACGCAACATTTCCTGTATTTGATAGAGCAGGGTAAGTCTATCTTCAAAATACAGGGTCGCGTTTGGGCCGAGCGCGATCTGACGATATCTTTTGTGATCGAGTACCTGACGTCGGAACTCGGGGCGCTTTTCTGCGTATTGCTCAAGGCTCATCAAATCGGTGCGGGTAATTTGTGTTTGTTCGCTCATATCATAATCCATAAGTTATAGTCCATAAGCCTGTTTCAACAAAGTAATGGGATGTACAGTTTCGCTTCCATCATCGAGACCAGCAGACAGGTGGTGTCCCGCCATCGGACAATCGCTAGCATAGGCATCAGGCTCGAATTTTTTAATTCGATTGACCACCGGTTTAGCAATTTTCATCGCGGTCTGATGGTACTCCTGCTTGATCGCATAAGTGCCATCGTGCCCGGAACAGCGCTCTATGGTATCGATTTCCGTTTCCGGGATTAACGCCAATATGTCACGTGTCTTCAGGCCAATACGTTGCACACGTTGATGACAGGCGACGTGGTAACTAATCCTGCCCTGCGAGTGTTTGAAGTCGATATTGAGTAATCCAGCCTTGTGGCGCAGCATCAGGTATTCGAACGGATCGAAGAAAGCCTTTTGCACTTTGGCCGTTCGTTCGTCGTCGGGGAAGATTAGTGGGAGTTCCTGTTTAAACTGTAGCGTGCAGGATGGCACTGGAGAGATGATATCCCAGCCATCGTCGACCAGTTTTTCCAGGATGGGCATATTTTTTTCTTTGAGCAATCGCACCGACTCAATATCACCGAGTTCGAGTTTCGGCATTCCACAGCAGACGGTATTCGGTATCACCATGGTTGGGATATTGTTATGTTCGAAAACCGCGATTAAGTCTTCACCCAGATGTGGCTCATTATACTCACCATAACAGGTGCCAAAGATAGCGACCTTGCCATTAGTCTTATCGCTGGCAATCGCTTTCGATTCATCGGTTTTATGTTGGCGGACTCGCTTACTCAGGGTCTGGCTATGGTATTCGGGTAATCTCGCTTCGGCATCGATGCCGATCGCAGTTTCCAGCAGAGCACGGGTATGCTCGTTTTTATTGACGGCGTTAACGACGTTAGCCACGATAGGAATGCTGGCAAAACTACCGAGTCTATCCGTTGAAGAAATAATTTTGTCGCGAAGCTTACTGCGCCCCTGTTTGAAACCCAGAGCCTTTGCTCGCAACATCAGATGAGGGAAATCGACATTCCATTCATGCGGCGGCACATAAGGGCATTTAGTCAGGTAGCACAGGTCGCAGAGATAGCAGTGATCGACGACATTCCAGTAGTCCTGCCTGTCCACGCCATCGACTTCCATGGTGTTGGATTCGTCAACCAGATCGAACAGGGTCGGGAAAGCATTGCATAGGCTCACACAACGACGACAGCCATGACAGATATCGAAAACACGCTCTAACTCATCGAATACCTTTTCCTCGTTATAAAAATCCGGATGATCCTGACCTAAAGGATGTCGAGTCGGTGCTTGCAGACTACCTTCGCGTGAAGTTATTGGCATTGAAATGACTAGTGTTGGTGAAAAATAAAGGGCTACAGGGCTGGAACTAGCCCTGTAGCCAGGGATGGAGCAGACTAACTACGCGTCCAGATTATCCAGTGCTTTCTGGAAACGGTTGGCGTGAGAGCGCTCAGCTTTTGCCAGAGTCTCAAACCAGTCCGCGATTTCATCAAAGCCTTCTTCACGAGCTGACTTGGCCATACCAGGGTACATATCGGTATATTCGTGAGTTTCGCCAGCGATAG
>JAUVCH010000106.1 GCA_030595795.1 Gammaproteobacteria bacterium | reverse complement strand
CCCTTCTAAGGAAGCCCTGTTGACAGCCGTTTTCGAAGAAGGCGTGGTACGCATTAGCGAGAAAGTGGATGCAGCACTGGCATCGGCAGAAGCCGAACCCTGGAGTCAACTTCAGTCAGCCTGTGAAGCGCACCTGAAAATGCTGCTGGGTGGAAACAGTTTCTCCCAGGTTGTCGTGCGCGTTCTTCCGAGTGATGCGCCGGTAGCAGGCCCTTCACTCGTGGCGATGCGTGACAGCTACGAGGGTCGATTTCGTGATCTAGTCGCTGAACTACCGCTCAAATCAGGAACGGATCGAAAAATTTTTCGCCTGATGTTAATGGGTTCGATGAATCATGTACCAGTCTGGTTTCGAAGCAATGGTGCTACCGCAGCTGAACTCGCTCAACAATTTGTCAATAATTTGAGACTTGCTCACAGCCACTCGAATTCTAGTACTAACAATGACCACCAGGAGCCAGCTTTATGAGCGAAGTCAAACCCTATCCACCTCGAGTGTTAGTAACTAAAATTGGTCTTGATGGGCATGATCGCGGTAGTCGTATAGTTGCTTCGTATCTCCGTGATGCTGGAATGGAGGTGATATACACCAATCCATGGCAGGAACTTGACAGCGTGGTAAAGCTCGCAATGGAAGAGGACGTCGATGTGATCGGCATTAGTTCTCTGGCCACAGACCATCTACTGGTGCCGAAACTAATGCGGTCACTTAGCGATGCTGGGCTGTCCCATATTCGAGTCATTGTAGGGGGTATTGTTCCCGACCTGGATGAGATGGAACTGAAAAAAGCAGGGGTTTCGCGAGTGTTTCATCCTGGCTCTACTCGTGAAGATATTATTGATTCGGTTAATCAACTAGCCATACAGGCGCTCGAAGCGCGCCCGTCATTCTGAAATTAAGGTAAGAGAAATGGGTGAAGAAGAAAAATTAAAATCGAAGACCGATCAACAGCCTCCTGACATAGATACGGCAGCCGAGCGCTGGCAATCCGAATTCGATACACAACTGAGTGAAAAACGGATTGTTCGTAACCGTTCAGGTATAGAATTGAAAGCCTTATATACGCCATCAGACGGATCAGATAAGCATTACCAGCAAAAGCTCGGTTTTCCCGGCCAGGAACCGATGACGCGCGGCATCTACCCTACTATGCACAGAGGTCGAACCTGGAGTCAGCGACAGTTAATCGGCCTTGGCACCCCGGAGAATTTTAATCAGCGAGTGAAAAAGATTCTCGACGCTGGCGCTTCTGCGCTTAGCCTGATCCCCTGTAACTCTGTTTATCGCGGTTATGACTGTGATCAGGTAGAGCCAGAACTTCTTGGCACCTGCGGTACAGTACTAAACACGGTAGAGGATATGGATGTCTGTCTTCGTGATATTCCATTTGATCGTGTTTCAGTGGCACTCAACGACCCGCTTCCGTTTACCATGCTGTCGCAACTGCTGGTGGTCGCTGACCAGCGAAATATCCCATGGTCAAAAATCACAGGAACTTCGAATCAGAGTGATTATATTTCACACTTTGCCGCCAACCATATGTTCTTTCGGCTCTCATTACCAGGATCTCGACGCGTTCAACTCGACACGATAGAGTTTTGTGCAGAGCATGTACCAAAATGGAACCCTCTTTCCATAGTTGGACAACATATGCAACAAAGTGGCGCAACGCCAGCCGAAGCGATGGGATTGACACTCTCTACCGCTTTGCAGTTCGCCAGAGATTGCCAGGCGCGTGGCATGGATCCCATTAAATTCCTGACCCGCTTTACTTTCTTCTTCGATATTTCGATTAGCTTTTTCGAGGAGATAGCTAAATTCCGCGCCGGGCGACGCATCTGGGCAAGGCTGGTTAAGGAGCATTTCGGCATAGCCGATGAACGCATCATGCGATTTAAGTTTCATGCGCAAACCTCAGGTTGCGACCTGACCCGTCAACAACCTTTGAACAATATCGCTCGCGTAACAGCCCAGGCGATGGCCGGCATATTTGGCGGTTTACAGTCACTTCATACCGATGGATATGACGAGGTTCTATCAACGCCAGATGAAGCTGCCGCGAAAGTTGCAATTGCGACGCAAAACATCCTCAAACACGAGGCTCATTTATGTGATGTTATCGACCCGTTGGGTGGATCCTACTACGTCGAGTCGTTAACCGACGAAATGGAAACCGAAATCCTTAATGTAATACAGAAAATTGACGATCAGGGTGGCATGTATAACGCCGTCGAAAGTGGGTACGTACAAACTATGATTGGAGACAGTGCATTATCGTTTCAGGAGCAGATTGAAAGCGGCGAGCAAATTGTCGTTGGCGTGAATGCCTACCAGGAACAGGAAGACGCTTCGACGCGGCCAGTGCTAAAACGCCCGGATATAGAAATCATGCAGGATCATGTGTCGCAATTGCGAAAATTAAAGAGCGAGCGCAGCCAGGCGGCAGTCGAAAGGTCAACCAGAGAACTGCGAGAAGTTGCCCAATCCAGTAAGGGGAACCTCTTCGCCGCAGAAATTGACGCATCGCGCGCGGGCCTTACTCAGGGAGAAATTATAGCTGTACTGCGTGAAGAACTTGGGTTCGGGCAGCCATTGGTAGTAGCGTGACCGAATTAAGTACTGGGCTGACTAGCCTGCTCGCGGGCGAGTCGACTGCCCTGGCCAGGGCCATCACCGCAGTTGACAATGAACATCCCGTAGCGAGGGATATCCTGGGCGCAATTCAGGCTTATCTGGGTAAAGCGCTGGTTGTGGGTTTTACCGGGCCACCTGGGGCCGGCAAATCAACCCTGGTTAATCGCTTTATTACCGAGATGCGCGCTCGGAGCAAGAGCGTCGGCGTAGTAGCCGTAGATCCTTCGAGCCCTATCACTGGTGGCGCACTACTCGGCGACAGGATCCGTATGAGTGAGCATACACTGGATTCTGGTGTCTTTATTCGATCTCTGGCTTCCCGTGGTCACCTCGGTGGCTTATCAATATCCGCTGCTCGTATTGTCGATATAATGGATGCTGCCGGCCGGGAGATAGTTATTTTAGAGACAGTAGGTACAGGGCAATCAGAGGTGGAGATGGCCGAAATAGCGGATGTTAGAGTCGTTGTTCTGGCACCAGGACTTGGTGATGATGTGCAGGCTATTAAGGCTGGCATCCTGGAAATTGCCGATATTCTGGTCGTCAATAAATCGGACATGCCCCTGGCAAAACAAACCGTCAGACAACTCAAAGGTATGCTAGCCCTTCGGGCGCCAGTTGAGAGACAGGTACCGATTATAGAAACCAGTGCGCTCGATGGTAAAGGGATACCTGATCTGTCGGAAGCGGTTTTCGACCAGGGAACCAATCATGCATCTACGAAAAAACTAAAGTCAGCCGACAGGTATCGTCGGCTTCTTGCTCAGACTACTGCCAGATTAGCGGAAACTCTGGTGCACCAACAGGCGCACACTCACCTGAAAACTGTACTAGAAGAACTAAAAAATGCAGACATTAACCTCGATACTGCAGCATGCCGAGCGCTCAAAATCCTTAACGAGAACCTGTTAAATGACTAATATTAGCGATGACAATGATTCAGTAATATCTCCTGCTGAACTGAGTCAGATATTTACCCTGCGAGATGGGTATATGCAGAAAATGGGTATTGAACTTGTTGACATAACTAAGGGAACGGCTACCGTCCAAATGCGGGTCGAAGAAGACCACCTGAACTTCAACGGAAGCTGTCATGGCGGTGCCATTTTTTCACTAGCCGACTGCGCGTTCGGGGTTTCGTCCAATAGCCATGGTGTTATGGCTGCCGGGATTGATGCACACATTGTTTATCAGGCTGCTGCTTACGTTGGTGAAATACTAACCGCGCGTTCACAGGAAATGTCACGGTCGCGTAAAATAGCGAGCTACCAAATTGCCGTTGAAAGCGACAGAAATGGACTTATCGCTTCGTTTACGGGCACTGTTTATATTATTGGAAAACCACATTCATCAGGATCAATCGAATGATTACACCAGACCTTAAATTGTTATAGAAATTCTATATGACTCCCAATAACTCTTCCAAATCAGGACGCATCCGTTGCACGCAAGCTCGCCCTTCCTCAATAGCAATAGCTGCTTGATCAAACTCCATAAGTCCAATATGTGACAATCGTGGTGAAAGAATAATCTCTGGAGGATCTCCCGCCATTCGGCTACGGGTGATACGGTCTTGCATAATATTGATAGAACTCGCTATCACGTCAAATAGCCCAGGTGAATCGAGGCTATCACCAAATAGCTGTGACAAAAGATCATTCTTTCGATCATACAGGCTATTTTTCAATTGAGCTGAAACTCTGTCTAAAAGTGAACCTTCGATGTTACTACTATCCTTTTCTGTCCTTTCTGGCTGTCTAGCATGATTACGGATATGTCTACCGACAATATCTCCATTGAGATTCACCGCAATAACCACATTTGCTCCCATAGCGCGGCACAACGATACGGGTACAGGATTAGACAACCCTCCGTCCACCAGCCATCGATTATTTAATTTAACTGGCGTAAGCACACCGGGAAGAGCGATTGAAGCACGCACAGCATCTAGCAGGGGGCCATCCTGAAACCATATCTCACGGCCAGTCTCCAGTTCAGTTGCTACTGCACCGAAACGGCGTGGTAGCGATTCAATGGTGTCGTATTTCACAAGTTTACGAGTGAATTCAAACAATTTTTCACCCTGGACAAATCCTCCGCCAATTACAGTAAAATCAATGTAATTGAGAATCTCTTTCCAGGTTAGTGCGCATACCCATTTTTCCAGTTCTTCCATCTGGTTGCTAGCATAGGCGGTACCAACAAAGGCACCTATAGAGCTTCCCGCCACCATATCAGGCTCTATGCCCATTTCGGCTAGTCCCTGGATAACTCCTATGTGCGCCCAGCCCCGTGCCGAACCACTACCCAGGGCAATACCAATTTTGATTTTGTTACCTGAATTATTCATCTTTGATTTTAGTTTCTTTCAGTGCCTGACATGACTGTATGATGATTTTAGAACCGGCACCACAGGCGATAACGGATTTCATCGCATCTTCTACCGGCACGTCAACACGATAAATAGAAGACGGGGGTAAATGATAAATATTACCGGATGTCGGATTGGGTCCTGTGGGAACAAATACACTACCACTACCATCCGGGTGTTCGTCGGTGATAAAGCCGGTCATTAGTGTATCGTTGCCAAACGGCTTGACTAAGACAACCGCCGAATAAGTCATAGACTTTTCACCGAAGAGTTGCTGGAAAGTACTAGCTGAAAATTTATAGCCCGGAACCCATCGTCCCAGCAATTTTTCTATCGGTACATAGATGTATCTACCGACCCGTGTTTTGACAAATACACCAATAAAGAAACAGACCGCTACAATCGCACCGATAACCAGAATATTCGCTAGTATCTCCTGCATATTGGATTTGGCAACAATGATTCGGGTCATCGGTTCTATGACGCCTCCAACCCATTGAAAAACCCAGCTAAAAACGATCAGCAATAAAGCCGCCGGAAAAACAACGCCAAGCCCGCCAAGTAAGGATGTTTTAACGAAAGTTTTCAATTTTTGGTAATGTCTATTCATTGTGGGTACTCTTCATTTCTTCAACAAACAAAGATTAACAAACTGCGTCTAGTTTACTATGAATAGATTGTATTCTTATCCAAATTGAAACGCGGATTGTGTACTCCCCAAAACGGTATCTCTCAACATTTTTCGTCCTTTATCAATCCCTGCTGCGCCAACAACCACGTGTAGAGGCAGGAGATGCTCCTCCCGCGGGTGAGCCAACCTGGCTGCGGGTGCTTTCTCCCACATCGTAAGTGATTGTTCACGTACTTTCGGCTGCGCCACCGTAAGTATTTCTGTTAACCATTCATCAAACTGGTCAGATTCGGAAATTGCACTGTGCGAACCGTGCATATTTTTCATCATGGTCTGCATATTATGGTAGCTCATGCCACTGCCAACAATTAATACACCTTCATCGCGTAGAGGCTGCATAGCTTTTCCAACATCAATATGGGTATTGGGATCGAGGTTGGCACATAATGAAACTTGAACAATCGGGATATCAGCCTCCATAAAGACATTTCACTGCTCGACTCACTACAGCGTAGTTGGCACCGAAATAGCGCCCAGCCTCAACTGTTGGTGCTCTACCTCTACAGTATTCATGCCCGTCACATAATCGACGGTTAGAAGCTATAAAACATCATTGCCAAATATATAATATAAGTATATATTTTATACCATGTTGTCATTTGAATACGATGAAAATAAAAGCCAGATAAATCAATCCAAGCATGGCATAAATTTCAAAGATGCCCAGTTACTATGGAATGATCCTGACTTAATTGAAATCCCTGCCAAAAAAATCAGGTAATGAAATAAGGTTTTTAGTAATAGGCTCTCTTAATCACAAACACTGGTCAGCCATAGTTACATACCGCGATAAAAATATTCGAATTATATCGGTTCGTCGTTCTAGAATTGAAGAGGTAAAATTTTATGAAAGCTAAGACATTAGATGAAAAATTTGATGATGGTGAAGATGTATTAGGAGCATTTGATTTATCAAAAGCAAGAAGGCCTAACCAGGAGCAAAAAAGAGTTAATGTTGACTTTCCAGCCTGGATGGTTGCATCTTTAGATAAAGAAGCTAGGCACTTAGGTGTAACACGCCAGTCTATTATTAAAGTGTGGTTAGCTGAGCGCTTAGAAAAAACAGCTTCCATCCATAAGCCTTAACTCAGCGAAACTGCTCACTCAAACAGACTTTCGCCATAGCTTGTTTCTTCACGGGTCGGAGTCAGGCATGACTCCGACCCGTTACCCTCGATCCCTACAAACCCAGCCCACCCAACCACTCACCAACCGCCTCAACCAGCACATCGTCCTGGTCGGTAAAGTAATGATCAGCCTCATCGATCACCAACTGCTGTGACTTCGGATGCCCCGCCTGCTGGATTTGCTGCCAGCGTCCCGGTGCCAGGCGATGCACGGCGGGATAATCATCCTTACCATAAATATCGAGCACCGGTATGGACAGTACATCGAGAGGGAAAGGCTCTCGCATGGGTTGCTTATAGTCGGTAGCCCCCATACCGATGCCGACGTAAGCTGCGAGACCTTCGTCTCCGAGTTTTTTCAGATAATGCATTGACATATGCACACCGCAACTATGCGCTACGATAGCGATTTGGTCGTTACCCTGTTCGCGCAAAAACTCGATACCCGCCTGTATCCTCGGTATCGCTTCATCGAAGATTTCGACATAGTCATAGTACTTGGCGTCTTTGGCAAGCACCGGCATTTGAATCGAGAGTGTATTCCAGCCATAGTCAAGCAAGCCAACGCGTAACGGCTGCACAGTATCTATCCAGTCGGGATGAAAGCCTCTGCCATGGATAATTAAAGTAGATTTGGTGGATGACTCGGCCTCGGTGTAAATACCCAGAAATTTGCGCTCGGCAAGAGGCAGCATCACCGCATCACCATCGAAAATAATATCGATAATTTCATCCTGCAGACGCTGTTCACGCTCCCAGTTTGCCGCTAGCACCGGTGTCCCGCCAAATAACAACAGACCAGTCCAAAGAAAACCAATTAATCTCAAGCAACTAACCTCCAGCGAGAACCATTAATCAAGAATAAAACTTACCGGACCATCATTGGTCAATTGCACCTGCATATCGGCACCGAATACACCCGATTCTACGACAGGATGAATGCTGCGGGCGATATCCACCATGCGATAAAAGATCGCTTTACCATGCTCGGGCTTGGCCGCTGAGGTAAAACTGGGTCTGCGACCTTTTTTGGTATTGGCTGCGAGCGTGAACTGCGGTACGAGCAACAAACCGCCTTCGATATCGCGTAACGAAAGATTCATCTTGCCGTCCTGATCACCAAACACCCGGTAATTGAGAATACGCTCCACGAAATGCTGTGCGACTGCGTCGTCGTCATCCGCCTGAACTCCAATCAGCACCATTAAACCCTGATCAATTTCACCGACGCAATCTCCATCTACCACGACATTCGCCATCGTCACACGCTGCAATAGTGTAATCACGCAATAATTTCGAGCATTAGATTCGTGCTATCCACCAGAGCTTTGCTGATACCAATTTCAGTCGCCGCATGGCCTGCATTATCGATAATCCGTAAACGACACTCCTCCCAGCCTTCGTGTAGCGCCAATGCCTGATCGATAGGACATATCATGTCGTAGCGACCGTGGATAATAAAACCGGGGATATGATTTATTTTATCCATGTCCTCAAGCAATTGATTCGGTCTGAGGAAACTCTGGTGATTAAAGTAATGACATTCGATTCGAGCAATACTCAGCGCGATATGCGGATCGCTAAAATGATTAACCACCTGCTTGTCTGGCATTAAAGTCGCCGCGCTACCTTCCCAGATCGACCAGGCCTTGGCCGCGCCCATGCGCACGATTTCGTTATCACTGGTGAGGCGTCTATAGTAAGCCGAAATTAAGTCGTCACGCTCGCTTTCGGGGATTGGCTCAAGGAAATGCTGCCAGGCCTCGGGGAAAATACGCGCCGCGCCACCCTGGTAAAACCATTCAACATCGGTATCCCGTGCTAGAAAGATGCCGCGCAAAATCAGTCCGAGTACACGATCTGGGTGTGTCTGGGCGTAAACCAGAGACAGGGTAGAACCCCAGGAACCACCAAATACCACCCAGCGATCGATCTTCAGAAATTCACGAATTTTCTCCAGGTCCTCGACCAGATCTGCCGTCGTATTATTTTCCAGACTGGCGTGTGGCTTCGATTTTCCGCTGCCACGTTGATCGAACAGGACGATACGGTAACGCTCTGGATCAAAAAATCGTCGATGCCCCGGCTCACAACTACCGCCCGGACCACCGTGTAAAAAAACAACGGGGATGCCCTCGGGATTTCCGCACTCTTCAATATATAGCGAGTGTTCGTCCGATACGGCAAAATGCCAGGTTTGTCCGGGCTGTATGGCTGGAAATAGCATGAAAGCTCCCATTAATCTGAGTATGTAAGAATACCCCTACACGAATATCACGGCCTAACTGACAGTTTAAACATCCGTTAGCGATATTAATTACCCTTGAATAGCACCATTATACTAGCACGTCTCAAGGACAGATCGACAGACAGGGATAACAGGATTGCGCAGGGAAGCGCAATCAAGGAAGGATCCACCCCTCCTCCGGAAATTGGTTAACACCCACCCCGATCCAGTTTTGAATCGGGGTTTTTTCTTGTTTCAGTTCTCTATAATGCTCGTCCTAAGTAGTAATGCATGTCCTAAATTATCTGCTCCACTGCATCGATCATGTAATCAAGCTCCTCTATATCATCAGCGTGGTTCAACGAAAGCCCTGTGAAGTCGAATAGATCTCGGTCGAGCAGATGCGAAGGCGTTACCCGCGTCAAAGCATTAAAAATATTTTGAACACGGCCAGGGTTCTCTTTGTCCCATTGCTGAAGCATGGCTTTCACGTTCTGTCGTTGCAGATTTGGTTGTGAACCACAAAAGTTACAGGGAATAATGGGGAATTGACGCATTTCTGCATAGGCTTTAATGGCAGATTCACGAACATAAGCCATCGGTCGGATGACAATATTGCGCCTGTCATCGCTGATTAATTTTGCCGGCATCGACTTCATTCGACCATTATAAAACATGTTCAAGAATAAGGTTTCTACCATGTCGTCGGCATGGTGACCGAGCGCTATTTTAGTCACACCTAATCCTTCGGCAGTATTGTAAAGAATGCCTCGTCGAAGGCGCGAGCATAGCGAACAGGTGGTTTTGCCTATTGGAATAATAGACTGAACCACACTGTAAGTATCTTCTTCGATGATTCGATAATCTACCCCGGCGGCTTCGAGATAATCGGGTAACACTTTCGCTGGAAACCCCGGCTGCTTTTGATCCAGGTTCACCGCAATAATGTCGAAATGTATCGGTGCGGCCTGCTGAAGGCCAAGTAGCATATCGAGCATGGTGTAGCTATCGGCACCACCGGACAGGCAAACCATAATCAGGTCACCTTCTACAATCATGTTGTAATCACTTACCGCGCTACCGACCAGTGATCGGATTTTCTTATGCGCTTTAGAAAGCTCAGGATTGCCAGATATTTTCATAAGGCCAGTTATTTTCTCCAGAATCCGGGGGTAAACAAAACCAATAGCGTAAATATTTCAAGACGACCCAGCAACATCGCCATTACCAGGGTCCATTTCGCAACATCATTAATACCGGCAAAGTTCCGACCAACGTCACCGAGCCCAGGGCCCAGGTTATTGAGGCTGGCGGCAACCGCCGAAAACGCAGTTTCCTGATCCAGTCCGGTTGCCATAAGGATTAATATCATCAGTGCCGAGATGGCAAAATAAGCAGCGAAGAAACCCCATACCGCTTCGATAACTTTTTCCGGCAAGGGCTGGCGCCCAATCTTGACCGCAAATTGTGCATTTGGATGCACCAGTCGTTTTAGTTCTCGTATGCCTTGCTTGACCAACAGTAAAATGCGGATGACTTTTATGCCACCGCCAGTCGAACCCGAACAACCGCCGATAAAACTGACGTATAACAACAGCACTGGCAGAAATCCCGGCCAGCTATAGTATTCCTGGGTGGTAAAACCGGTGGTTGTGCCAATCGAGACCGCCTGAAACAAACCCTCTACTATCGACTCGGTAGTCGAGTCAAAGGTTTTAGTCGCCTGCAAATAGACGATGGTAATAATACTAACCACCAGCAGTATACTGATATAAGTACGGAATTCCGCGTCGCGGCGATAGGGTTTTAACGAAACATTGCGAAAAGCATTAAAATGCAATGCGAAATTTACCCCGGAGGCCAGCATAAATACCACCGCGATTAGTTCGATGGAGGTACTATCGAAATAGCCAATACTGGCATCGTGGGTAGAAAAACCACCAATCGCTATCGTTGAAAAGGCGTGCGACACCGCATCAAATAACGTCATTCCTGCTATCCAGTAGGCCAGGGTGCAGGCTACTGTCAATCCCAGGTATATGTACCATAAGGCTTTGGCTGTTTCGGTAATTCTCGGCGTAAGCTTGGTATCTTTCACTGGCCCGGGGGTTTCTGCACGAAACAATTGCATGCCGCCAATACCGAGCATCGGCAACACGGCAACTGCCAGCACGATAATGCCCATACCACCTAACCATTGCAGCTCCTGTCGATAAAACAATATCGAATGCGGCAAAGCATCGATACCGACTATTACTGTTGCGCCGGTGGTCGTTAAACCGGATATCGACTCAAAAACCGCATCAGTAATTGAAATATCATAAATTCCAGACAAATAAAGCGGAAGACCACCCGCTATACCGAGCATTCCCCAGAATAAAACCACCACCAGAAAACCATCGCGTAGACGTAATTCCTGCTTATGCTGCCGCACAGGTAGATAGAGTAGGAAACCAAATACTAGAATCGATATAAAGGCCTGTACGAAAGGCTCAACCGCACCATCGCCAAAATACAACCCGACAAATACCGGGGGTAAGAGTGCACTACTGAAGATGATCAGCAGGAGTCCGAATACACGTTGAATTACCAGTAATTGCATCGAGCGATATCTGTCCTAAAAATAGGTAAAGCCGACCTGGAAGAGTTTTTCCACATCGGAGATTTTTCTTTTGTCCGCAAGGAATAGAATCACGTGATCTTCTGACTCGATCACCGTATCGTGATGCGCAATTATTACCTGTTCACCACGGACTATGGCGCCTATTGTGGTACCCGCCGGTAACTTGATCTGCTCGATACTTTTGCCGACCACTTTGGAACTACTGCTATCGCCGTGTGCGATGGCCTCGATCGCCTCGGCAGAGCCGCGTCGTAGCGCATGAACCGCAACCACGTCTCCACGCCTAATGTGGGCGAGCAAAGCACCGATGGTGACCTGGTGCGGCGAAATCGCAATATCGATCAGGCCACTTTCTACCAGGTCTACATAAGCCGGGCGATTGATTAACGACATAACTTTTTTTGCACCGAGCCGCTTGGCCAACATGGAGGAGAGAATATTCGCTTCGTCGTCATTAGTTAAGGCGCAGAAAACATCCATTGATTCTATATTTTCTTCCACTAGCAAATCTGGGTCGGCCGCATCACCCAGCAGCACAATGGCTGAATCGAGTTCACCGGACAATTGCCTGGCACGAGCCGGCAAAGCCTCAATGACTTTGACCTGATAATCTCGTTCGAGTATTGCGGCCAGCTGTCCGCCAATATTGCCACCACCGGCCAGCATGACACGCTTAACCGGCTTATCGAGCTTTCTCATCTCAGAAATGACGGTCGGGATATGTTTACGCGCCGCCAGAAAAAATACTTCGTCTCCGGCCTCTACAACGCAGTCGGCCGTAGGCTTTATGGTTTGCCCTTCGCGAAATATCGCCGCAACCCGCATATCGACACCTGGTACGTGCTGCTTCATGGTTCTTAGCGCATGCCCTACCAATGGGCCATTATCGTAAGCCTTAACTGCTACCAGTTGTACACGCCCATCGGCAAAATCGAGCACCTGTAGTGCACTTGGGTGTTCGATTAAATGATGGATATATTCCGTCACCAACGACTCAGGACTAATCATAAAGTCAACCGGTATCGATTCCGGCGCAAACAATCCGGGGTTTCGTAAATATTCGGGTGAGCGTATACGAGCAATCTTGGTCGGTGTATGGAATATCGACGAGGCTATCTGACAGGCGATCATGTTGATTTCGTCACTATTAGTTAACGCGATCAGCATATCTGCATCATCGGCACCGGCCATTTCCAGCATATTCGGATAAGAGCCATTGCCGCAGATAGTTCGCAAATCGAGCCGATCCTGCAAATCCGAGAGAATATCCTGGTCGACATCGATTACGGTTATTTCGTTGGACTCTTCCTTTGCCAGTTCGGTCGCAACCGTAGAGCCTACCTGCCCGGCACCGAGGATTATAATATTCATAATTCTATTGTAGTTATTTCAGGAATTTTTTTTAGTATATAAGCCAAGTGACTTCAACTTACGATAAAGATGCGTTCTTTCCTGACCGACCCGTCGAGCCAGCTCAGTAATATTATGGCCGCACAATTCGAGATGACGGGATAAATATTCACGCTCAAACACTTCTCTGGCTTCGCGCAAGTCCATACCCAGATCTATTACCAGATGCAGGGCATTCACAGGCTCGAAACCACCCGCCGCCTGGCTTTGACGCAGTAATAGCTCAATCTCGTCGAGCTCGACAGATTCTTTATCGCTATTAGCTAGCACTTGTTCGATGAATTGCTTTAACTGCGAGATATCACCAGGCCAGGGATGGTTTCGCAACAGATTCTGTGCCGCAACGCCAAAATGTCGATAGGGTAACTGCTCCTGCTCGCCATACCAGTTGACGTAGTATTCGAGTAACTCGGGGATATCTTCTATATGCTCATCCAGGCTGGGAATATGAATCGCCTGCCGCCAGTGCTCGACCAGGTCTGGCATCACATCATTTTTCGTTGCTAGCTGCTCATAGCCGTGGCGACTGGATGCAATGATACGAAATCCATTTTGGTCGCTGGCATCATTTAATGCATTTACTATCTGAGATTGCTGGGCTCTACTCAGTT
>JAUVCH010000086.1 GCA_030595795.1 Gammaproteobacteria bacterium | reverse complement strand
AGATCATTTTTCTCGACCCAACTATACGGTTCGCCCAGGGCATCAAGCTCTTTGGCAAACGGTTCGAGCACATCGACCACTCCCTGCTCCGAGACTGCGGCATGATATTTCCCCGGCTGACTCCAGTCGCAATCGATGCCGTATCGATTGATCTGCGTTTCGTGGTATTCGATGGCCGCCCGCGCCAATGCCATAAACCGGTGGGAACCATCCAACTCCTCCATCGAACTGCCGACGTTATGGGGTAAATCGATGGCGAAGCCGGAGTTCCTGCCAGAGGCATTTTCACCCGCCTCATGCGCCTCGATCAATAAAATACGCTCATTCGGCCGGTTTTCAGCGAGTCTTCTTGCCGCCGAGAGTCCGGCAAATCCTGCCCCCAGAACTATCCAGTCAGCCTTTTGCTTGCCATTTAGCGCCGCCTTCGGCTGACGCTCGGATAACATCCGACTCCAGCCGTTGCTGGCATCGCTAACGGGCAAATGATTGATATGATGGATCGACATTTATATGCTCCTACCATTCCATCGGGTGTACGGCATAACTAATCAGTACTGATTCCGACTCGTAAATTAATTTAGTGCCCGCAGGTAACCAAATACTATCGAGTCGATTGAGTTCGTGCGTCTCGCCATTGGCATGCAAATACAGAACACCTTCGATAACGGTTAACACTTCATCGTAATCAATACTCCAGGGAATCTTTGCATTAGTCAGGCGTACAAATCCAGTTCCAAGCTCGGTGCCATCCTTGCTACCGCAAATTTCAGCTACCTCGGCCATCTCTCCATACTCAAACCTCGGTTTAAATTCCAGAGTCTGAAAACGTTCGATTCGTAGTGGGGATTTATTGGTAGACATTGCGTTTCCTCAATAGAACAATGATGTTGATAATAACTATGCCGTTCTGTACATATAACCATACACTTCTGTATGGTATCAACCATGGTTGATACTGCATTGCTCAATTTGGATACCTGCTGCCATGACTCGACGCACTACCCGGAGCACTACTCGAAGATCTAGAAGAAAGGTCTCACAACAGGCCACCCCTACCCGGCAGGTGGACTATCGGCATTTAAGAAACCCTTTGATCAAGCAACCGGCGTTCAGCGAAGATCGCCTGGAAGCGTTGCATGAAACCGCATTACGAGTAGTCGAGGAATTAGGAATTAAAGTATTAAACGAACAGGCCCGCGAGTATTTTAAAAAGGCAGGCGCCGAAGTAGATGAAGATAGCTTAATGGTCAAAATAAATCGGGAGCTGATTAATCAGGCTATAAAAACAGCGCCCAGCGAATTTGTATTACACGGTGCGACGCTAGAGTCCAATGTAACCCTGGGCGGTGATCATATCGCCTTCGTCTGCGTGGGTGGCCCGCCACATATATCAGATCTGGACAAGGGTAAACGCAATGGCTCACTTGAAGACACCCGTAATCTCATCAAACTCTCCCAGCACTTCGATGTCATCCATATACAGTCACCGAACGTCGAGCCGCAGGATATCCCGCTGCATCTGCGTCATTTACACACTACCGAGAGCCAGCTCACGCTAAGCCATAAACCCTTCTTCATTTTCTCTCGTGGCAGCGCCCAGGTTAGAGATGCCTTCGCGATGACGCGAATTGCCCGTGGCCTCGGCGAAGACGAATTTGCCGAAAAAGCCTGGTGCTATACCGTGATCAATACCAACTCACCTCGCCAACTCGACGTGCCCATGTGCCAGGGTATTATCGACTTCGCCAAGGCCGGCCAGGCATCGGTAATCACACCTTTTACCCTGGCGGGTGCGATGGCTCCGGTGACTATGCCGGGAGCGCTGGTGTTACAACACGCCGAAGCACTGGCCGGGATCACTCTGGCTCAAATCGTTCGTCCCGGTGCGCCGGTCGTTTATGGCTCGTTCACATCAAACGTCGATATGAGATCCGGCTCCCCTGCTTTTGGCACGCCAGAATTCGTCAAGGCCGCATTCGGTGCAGGACAGCTGGCAAGACATATCGGATTACCCTGGCGCGGGTCGGCGGCGACCGCGTCGAATGCGCCCGACGAGCAATCGGTTTACGAAACTCTGATGTCCTCATGGGGTAGTATTCTCGGTGGCGTGAATATGATGATCCATGCCGCAGGTTGGCTCGAAGGCGGACTAACTGCCTCGATGGAAAAATTCATTCTTGATATCGAAAACCTGCAAACCTTTGCCGAAATATTCCAACCCCTGAAATGCGACGACTCTGAACTCGCATTCGAAGCGATTGCCAGCGTCGAGCCAGGTAGCCATTTTTTCGGATGCGAGCACACCATGGAACGCTACCAGACTGCTTTCTACGATCCGCTGGTGTCAGACTGGAGTAACTACGGTGCCTGGACCGAAAGCGGCAGCCTGACCGCCACACAACGCGCGAATGGCATCTGGAAGAAAGTGCTCAATGAATTTGAGAAACCACCAATGGATGTGGCTGTTTTTGATGAGATTCAGGCTTTTATTGAACGACGTACCAGCGAGGGTGGTGCACCGGTCGATAGTTAGCTGGTCAAATACGTTAAACTGCGTAGAATCCCCTGCCTGGTTCGTTAAGAGTAGTCGGCCTGTTATGAATAAAGATCAACTTGCGGGGCGCGCTATAGCGGTTGCTGCCGCTCTTTTCTACGGCTTCAACACAACTTTATCTCGACTCGCTTACGACACCGGCACTACCCCGGTATCACTCACGGTCTATCGATTTTTAATGACCAGCTCTGCGCTCATCATAATCGTCCTGTTATTGCGAAGATCATGGAAGATGCGGGTATCCCCGCTTTTATTTGTCGTCTGTGTGATAGGACTTTATGTGACTTCAATTGGTCATTTGGGTGCTGTTAACTATATTCCGGTTAGTCTGTCGGCCATTATTTTTTATACCTTTCCATTGCAGGTCATCGCCTGGAAGCGATTCGCTAACCGTCAACCCGTCAGTCATTACGAACTACTCGGGTTTATTCTGGCTTTTATCGGGCTGGTAATTGCGCTAGGACCTGAGTTTCACCAGATGGATATCAGAGGTTTATTGCTGGCGTTAAGCGGCTCCTTCGGTGCAACTTTGTTTATCCTCAGTTATGAAAGATTTCCAAAAGACACCGACAGTTATGTCGGCAGCATGTGGCTTAATCTGGCAACACTGGTTTTGTGCTTCATCAGCCTACAGTTCGGATTTGAACTGGTGCCTCCAAAGGTGCAGGATGGCTGGCTTTATCTGGTTGCTATCATGGTATTTTCAGTTGCCTCTTTCACGCTTTCCTTGCAGGCGATTAAGAAAATCGGCGGGTCTATTTTTGCTTTAATCCTTAATCTTGAACCAGTGGTTATTCTGTTGTTGGCCTGGCTGGTGATAGGCGAGACTTTAACAGTCGCACGAATTGTTGGAATTGCTATGGTGGTTTTGGCGTTGGTTGTTAGTCATTGGCGAAATCCGCAGCTGGCGAGATAAGCCCAGTAGGGCGTATTAGCGCAGCGTAATACGCCGCATGTCTTAAAAACTTTCACCAACTTCAAGTTCAACCATGTTACCGCCCCAGCTTTCGGGATAGATCTGACGTTTAACCAATTGATGGAAAGTAGAATATGGCCAATCTGCAACCTGCTCTACGTGGCCATGCTTAACGGGATTATAATGAAGATAATCCATATGTGCGATATAGTCAGGCTCATCTCGAATGCTATGTTCCCAGAAGCGTCTTTGCCAAATGCCTCTTTCTCCGCGGTTTTGTCTTACTGTTGAACGCCGTTCGGTTTTGGGTAACTTTTTTGAAAATGACGTTTTTATCAGCCTTATTTTAGTAGCGTAGTCGTCGTCTCCTTTTGGCAAGGTCAAAATGAAGTGCATATGTTCAGGTAAAACAACCCACCCATCAATATGAAAGGGGTGTTGATTTCTTACCCGGCTCACTGCATTTCGCAATAAATCGATTTGCTCAATGAGCAATTGATTTTGATAGCGCTCTAACAGGTTGACAGTGAAGAAATAGCAACCTCCCTTGACTCGGTTTCTTATGTGATTTGGCATAATCGATTCTTCCTTTAATCTCTGTTTTCATACGGCGTATTACGCTGCACTAATACGCCCTACCAAATTTCGGCTATATTAACGGCAGTATTCAGTGACTGTATATAATGACTTAATCGGATAAAATAAAACAACGAATTCGCCAATAAAGCAGTCAAAAAAATATTCTATAAATCCAGAAATAACTCTTCGCGAAACAAATCTCAAACCCCACTATCCCGAATATCAAACCCAGGAACATAGCGACTAATGACACCACCAGCCAGAAACCCAAAAATCAACCGCCGAGCCTTATACCAATAAGCGCCAAAAAATATCACCAGAAACCCAAGCAACAGCAGAACATAGATTAAAACATTCTGAGTGCTGGCCAACTGGCCAACAAACACCTGGGTGAGCGCATAAATCATATACAACTGCGTCGAAACCAGCATCGCCCGTCTATCCAGCAATAATGCCAATAATAGAAACACGATGAAAAAGGTAATGATAATCACTTCTTTATCGATGGCCTGAATCCATTCCTGGTTACTGAAAAACAGAGACACCATCGCGCCATGAACTATCAAGGGCGAAGCCAGTAAATGTAGCCAGAAAGCACTGTCACTCAGGTGTGACACTCGTTTGGTATCACGTACATCGAAAATCATGGCGATAACGAATACCACGAATCCTAGTCCAGCTATTATGAGCGGTTGCTGTATTACGTCGAAACCAATCTGAATAATAGCTATAGCAACCAGCCCCGCTGCCAGCGGTAACAGGCTAAATGGCATTTTGTATCTGAGGTAAAACAACAGGCTTGTCAGACAAAGAATCCCGACACCAAAAACTGTTGCATTCTCGTGGTCGAAGGCAATGGCTTTGTTCACAAAAAACAAAATTGCAATCAGGATAGCGATACCCGGCAGGGCCAGACGACGTACTCGTACCAGCCATTCGGCAATTACTATAAAACCGATAACCGGAATAAAATAATAATAGCCAGAAAGTTCTACCATATTGATTGCGATAAGCAGTAAAACCATGCCAAGCGTGATAAACACATCACCAAAGCTGCGAATAAACTTGAGCGGTTCTTCACGCAGATCAGTATCACTGTCGAGAGTTTGATCCTGCACAAAACGTATTAAGGGCTCAATCTGGTCGCTCTGAATAATGCCCTGGTCGGCAGCTTTGCGTAATAAATCTCTGGAAATCATGAAACGTACAATGAATAAGTGAACCGCCAGTATAGGTTAGATATACTGAGACACCAAACCGGCCGGACTGCAGCGAGGACAGCATGATACCGCTTGATTTAACCGACAACGAAGCACGAGTAATTGGCTGCCTGATGGAGAAATCTGTCACCACATCCGACCAGTATCCGCTAACCCTGAACGCTTTAACCAACGCCTGTAATCAGAAGTCAGGGCGGCATCCGGTTATGTCGCTAACCCAGGGTACGGTGCAACATACCATCCGCGGACTTGAAGGTCGGCACTGCGTCCGGGTCGAAGAAAACTTCAAACGGGGCGTCGAAAAATATACCCAACGTTTCTGTAATTCATCGTTTAGCCAGTTGCAGTTTGACGCTCCGCAATTTGCTATCGTCTGCTTACTGTTACTACGAGGAACGCAGACACCGGGAGAGCTCCGAGCGCGCAGTCCACGCCTGCATGAATTCGATGACAATGACGCGGTAGTCGAAGCACTAGATAGCCTGATCGCGCACGATGGGGAACCGCTGGCGATAAAGCTACCGCGTACAGCCGGACGTAAAGACTCGGAGTATATGCACCTGTTTGCTGGCCCCATTGACGTTGAAAGCTATGCGGTCGAAGCGCAGGCCAACAGAGATACCGAATCGCCTTCACGAACAGGTCTGTCAGAGCTCAGCCAACGCGTTAGTGATTTAGAGGCCGAGCTAGCAGAACTTAAGAAGTTCCTGGAATAGCCCGGTTTGGGTTATAATCCCGGAACAGCGTTAAGAGAGGTATAGTCATGAACAATAGCTATCATATTCTTCCACACCAGCTGCTTTCGCCGGGTACAACCATCAGTCAGACCCACGGTTCGGATGCAAGGCCAATCACGCTCGAAGACAAAGCTGAAACGGTCTTAACCGACTTTAAATACATTCAGCCATTTTCTATCACATCCACTGCAACAATCGATGACGCTAATAACAGGATGATTGCCTGCGGTGTTCGCCTGCTGTTTGCCGCCGAAGCCGATGGTGTTTTACACGGAATAATTACCTATACGGATCTATCCGGCGAAAAATCAATACAATATATCAAAGAGCATGGGGGCAGCCGCGAGGATATTCTCGTACAGGATATTATGACACCACTCGCCCAACTTGAAGCCCTGCAACAGGAAGATGTCGTCAAATCAAGTGTTGGCGATATTGTCGAAACCATCAAAACTGTAGGGCGACAGCACATGGTAGTGATAGCAAAACGCGAAGATAATACACCGGTAATAACCGGCCTGTTCTCTTCGACTCGGATCGAACGTTTACTGGGGACCAGAATCGAACTATCGGTACGTGCCAATACCTTCGCGGATCTGGAGCGGGCACTGACCTGATGAAGAAGTTAAAAAACGAAAAAGAAATGATCAAGAAAGCCATCGTCGAGGGCGTTAAATATGGCGAAAAAAGAGGCGTAGTCGAGTTCGAACCAACCGATTCGGCGAGTGAAAAGATACTATATATTTACCGACTGCTGGTTCATGACAAGGTCATACAGCCCATACCCGAGGACCAGGTTTCGCAGAAATCAATGCAGCACAAGCTGGCTATCTGGGCGTCAAAACTAAAGCAGTGAACCGCAAAAAAAATTCCTGCAATTGATTCAGGTCAACCACCAGTTACCAACAAGTTTTAATCTGCCATTATACCAATACTCGGAGAGTAATAATGATCAGCAAAATTCTGGTTCCTGTAGATGGTTCAAAACAGTCTGATAAGGCTTTGGAGTTTGCCTGCAATCTGGCCGAAAAATACGACGCAACGCTACATATTCAACATACCGTAGAAACCACATTACACGAGCACGCTATGTTCCTGGGCTCAGCCGGATTCGCCTTCGAACTGAATGAAGAAGACATTCAAAAAGCCGGTCAGAAAGTCATCGAAGCGGCTTCCAAAATTGTCGATGAACAGCATTGCAAGTCGGCCGTAACAGAAATCACCCACGGTTCGCCCACCGAGAACATTTTGCAACGCGCAAAAGACGACGATATCGACATGATTGTCATGGGTAGTCGCGGCCTGAGCGATCTGGGTGGATTGCTACTGGGTAGTGTCTCGCATAAAGTTAGTCATCTTGCGGAATGTAGTTGTGTGACTGTGCGTTAATCAACTCTGAGCCAACGCCTGATCCAGATCCCAGAGGATATCATCCAGAGTTTCCAGACCGACCGATATGCGAATCATATCAGGAAGTACGCCTGCCGCGATCTGCTGTTCCTCACTGAGCTGTCGGTGCGTGGTCGAAGCTGGGTGGATAATCAGCGTCTTGGCATCACCGACATTAGCCAGGTGGCTGAGGAACTGGGCAGCCTCAATAAATTTTGACCCTGCTTCGACACCGCCCTTAATACCAAAGCTCAATATCGAACCAGCGCCTTTGGGCAGATATTTTTGTGACAATGCATGGTATTTATTATCGGGCAGTTCAGTGAAATTAACCCAGCTAATCTTGTCGTGTTCGTTCAGAAATTTAGCCACACCACGCGCATTGTCGCAATGTCGATCCATACGAATCGGTAATGTTTCCAGCCCCTGTAATAACAGGAACGCGTTAAATGGGCTCAGGCTCGGACCGAGCGTACGTAGGGGTTCGCAGCGGGCTTTCATTGTGAAGGCAAAGTCGCCGAATGTTTCATAAAAACTGATGCCGTGATAACCCTTTGATGGCTCGGTCATACAATCGAAATTACCATTGCCCCAGTCGAATTTACCCGATTCGATAATTACCCCACCAATGGAGGTACCATGCCCACCGATAAACTTGGTGGCCGAATGGGTGATGATGTCGGCGCCGAACTCAAACGGTTTACACAGGTAGGGTGTGGCAAAGGTATTATCGATGATGAGTGGGATGCCAGCGTCGTGCGCAATCCTGGCAACCGCTTCAATATCGAGAATATTATTGGACGGATTGCCAATAGTCTCGGCATAAAGTGCTTTGGTCTTCGGCGTGATCGCCTTACGGAAATTTTCTGGGTCATCCGGGTCAACAAAATGAACATTGATACCCATGCGCCGCAGGGTTACATCGAACTGCGAATAAGTGCCACCGTATAGGGTACTGGCCGAGACGAACTCATCACCCGCTTCAAGAATGGTGAGCAATGCCGTCGCCTGGGCTGCCATCCCCGAACTAACAGCAAGAGCAGCGCGACCACCTTCGAGTGCCGCCATGCGCTCTTCGAACACGGCATTGGTCGGGTTATTCAACCGCGAATAAATATTACCGAAAGTTTGCAGGTTAAAAAGACTGGCGGCATGATCGGTGCTATCAAACACGTAAGAGCTAGTTTGGTAAATCGGTACGGCGCGCGCACCAGTGGTTGGATCGGGAATCTGCCCCGCGTGCAAACAAAGCGTTTCTATCCCAAATTCTCGATCAGCCATAGTCTTTAATCTTCTTAATAGTTTACATACAAGGGGCGTTTAGCGGATATCACCTTAGTATCGACACCTACCCAGTTAAGTCCGCCAAACAAACGGGCATACTCGATCTTTACGCATTTATCCATGACCGCTTCGAGTCCTGCATCGCTGGCGAGTTTGGCTGCATCCTCGTTAATGACACCCAATTGTAACCATAGCACTTTGGCCTGGATCTGGATCGACTGTTCAGCATAAGGCATGACTCGCTCGGGACGCTGGAATATATCGACTATATCGACTGGTTCTGGGATTGATTGCAAATCCGGATAAGACTTCTCACCGAGAATTTCAGCGTAATTCGGATTTACCGGAATAATGCGGTAGCCATGATCTTGCATATATTTGGCGGCAAAAAAACTGGGGCGCATTTCGTTGGCGGATAGGCCTACCACGGCAATGGTTTTACATTCCCTGAGAATGCGTCTTAGTTGAACACTATCGGTCATTCAATTCATTCGCTATTGTACGTAAAAGAAATTTCTGTATTTTACCGGTCGAGGTTTTCGCCAGCGGACCGAATATAACTGTTTTCGGCACTTTGAATCTAGCCATATTATCACGACAGTAATCGATAATATCGTCTTCGCTAGCCTGCGTATCCTCTTTCAGGGATACGAAAGCACAGGGCGTTTCACCCCATTTCTCGTCATTGCGCGCAACCACCGCAACTTCTATCACCGCCGGGTGGCGATAAATTACGTTCTCGACTTCGATACTGGAGATATTTTCGCCGCCAGAAATGATCACGTCTTTGGAGCGATCCTTGATCTCAATGTAACCATCATCGTGCCAGACCGCAAGATCCCCCGAATGAAACCAGCCACCGCTCAAAGATTCCTGAGTGGCATCCGCATTTTTGAGATAGCCTTTCATGACGATGTTACCCTTAAAGAATATCTCCCCCATAGTCTCACCGTCTTTTGCCACCGGCTCGAGGGTTTCTGGGTCACCGACCATTAGGGCTTCGAGCATCGGGTAACGCACGCCCTGACGAGACTTAAATGCTGCCTGCTCGACCACCGGCAATTCACTCCACTCCTTATGCCAGGCGCATACCACTGCCGGACCATAAACCTCGGTTAAGCCATAGGCGTGGGTGACGTTAAAATTCAGGTTCGCCATCGCTTCCAGTACCGTGGGTGGCGGTGCCGCCGCCGCGGTCATAATATTCACTGCGTGGTTGATCCCGGCTTTTAATTCGTCGGAGGCGTTGGCGATTAAATTCAGCACGATGGGCGCACCGCACAGGTGCGTTACCTTTTCTTCCTTCATCAACTGGTAGATCGGTTCGTCTTTGACCGCCCGCAGACAGACGTTAGTGCCATTCATCGCGGCAATAGTCCAGGGAAAGCACCAGCCGTTGCAATGGAACATCGGTAGCGTCCAGAGATACACCGGGTGCGCAGTCATATTCCAGGCCATGATGTTGGAAACCGCGTTCAAATAAGCGCCACGGTGGTGATAAACCACGCCCTTCGGATTACCGGTAGTACCGGAAGTGTAATTCAGGCTAATCGCCTGCCACTCATCCGCTGGTAAAGACCATTCGAAACTGGCATCGCCTTCATTGAGAAAGTCTTCGTATTCGATTTCGCCGATGGATTCGCCGCCTACATAGGTTTCATCATCGACGTCTATGACTAAAATATTATTATCAAATTTACCCAGCGCTTCTCGAATAACAGCGTAAAACTCCCGATCGACCAAAATAGCTTTAGCTTCACCGTGTTGCAACATGAATGCGATAATTTCCGCATCGAGCCGATAATTCAGCGCGTGCAGAACAACGCCTGCCATTGGAATTCCGAAATGCGCCTCGTACATCGCCGGAATATTCGGCAACATAGTAGCCACCGTATCGCCAGGTTGAATACCTCTGTTCCTCAGGGCCGAAGCCAGTTGCCGACATCGTCGATATGTTTTCGCCCAGGTGTTTCGAACTTCGCCATGAATCACAGCTATATTTTCAGGGTAGACCGACGCCGCGCGATCGAGAAAAGTCAGCGGCGACAAAGGAGTGTAATTGGCTTCATTTTTGTCGAGGCCTTGCTCGAAAATATTATTGCTCATAGCCACACAGATTATCGTCCTTGCCAGGTGGGTTTGCGTTTCTCGATAAACGCATCAATCCCTTCGCGAGCATCTTCGCTGTCCATATTGCAGGCCATTGTTTCACCAGCGAACTCGTAGGCTTTGCCGAGATCCATATTCAATTGCTGGTAAAACATGCGCTTGCCCATTTTGATCGCTAGTGGAGACTTAGCTGCAATTTTTTCAGCCAGTATCTGGGTCTCTGTTTCGATATTTTCAACCGAAGTAACAGTATTCACGAGCCCATAGTGGCAGGCCGTTTCAGCGTCAATAAAATCTCCGGTCAACAACATTTGCATAGCCTGCTTACGGTGCATATTGCGGCTCAATGCAACCGCTGGCGTAGAGCAAAACAAGCCGACATTGATACCTGATACCGCAAAGCGTGAAACATCGGAAGCCACTGCAAGATCACACTGGCCGACTAGCTGGCAACCCGCCGCGGTGGCAATCCCATTCACCTGCGCGATCACTGGCTGTGGCATTTCCGCAATGGTCTGCATCATGCGGCCGCATTGCTGAAATAATACCTGATGAAACTCGCGATCTTCGCTACCGCGCATTTCTTTTAAATCATGGCCTGCACAAAACGCTTTGCCGTTGGCGATCAGGATTACAACACGTACATCGTCATTAGCAGCAATAGCGTCAAGCGCGTTTTGTAATTCGGTGAGTAACTGTTTCGACAGCGCGTTATATTGACTCGGTCGATTGAGGGTTAAACGGGCAATGCCGTCCTCAATCTGGCTAATTAGAATGGGTTCTTCAGAGTTCTCGATAACAGCATTCACGGTGTATTTCCATAGAAGTTTAGCTGTGAATAATCATGCCTGAATTTAGGGGGCAAGTACAAGCAGAAACTATTGGTGAAGTTAAACATGCTTATCAATAGTGATATCGGCATTGCACAATAATGATCGAGTTGTTTGTCGCCTTATAAACTAACCGATGTTCTCGATCAATTCTCCTAGACCAGTATCCAGACCAATTATGCTTTAAAGGCTCTGGATTCCCGAGTCCATCAAAAGGCTCTCGATCAATATCTTTTATTAAGTTGTTAATGCGCTTGAGGATCCTTTTATCTGTACGCTGCCAATAAAGATAATCCTCCCACGCGGTATCAGCCCAGGATAAAATCATTCTTCGATCAGTTCTTTATCAACGGTCTTGCCCGCCTCGACTTCAAAAATAGCTTTATTTAATCTCTCAGCATTTTTGGGACTGGCCATGAGATAGGCAGTTTCTTCATAGGCCTGGAAATCTTCCAGGCTCATCACAACAGCAGGCCTCCCATTTTGACGAGTAATCAAAGCAGGCTTGTGATTATCATTCACCCTGTCCAAAGTCTCGGCCAGGTGAGTGCGAAATGCTGAATAGCTTATTGTGTCCATTGTAAACACCTTGTTACATTGTACTTAATATTGTACTTGTACAAGTATATGTACGCAAGTATTGTTTCTATAATTAAAATTATGAGATGGTTCGGTAGATTACTCATTCCATGCATCCAATCACGGGGGAACTGTCCACAAATTACTGCTGAAACTGCCGAATAATCTATTTACGCCAAAGGTATCAGTTCGGCTTTACTTCGAATATGAGTCGACTGCAAAAAGCTGGTCAAAATATTCGCCGATACGTGGAACCGAAACGGCTGCAAAAATGACTCCTCTAAATTCTCCAGCCTGGTTTTCCATACGCCGCACCAGCCGCATGGTTATTTGACCTGAATTTCGACTATTGATAGGCAGTGAAATAAATAACTGGTCGCCGGGTGTTGATTGCTGGAACTTAAAATATCCACGGTCACGTGCGTGTGTACCGGGCTTGATTTTTTTTCATGACACCATCAACGGAACTCCGTCTGGCCGAGCGTGTATGTATCGGCATAGCGTAGTATCAGATAAGCCCATCACCAGATTATAGACGAAATATCTCGGATCGAACGAAATTCTACTTTCGATTTATCCTAAAACAATATCAAATACGGGACATACACAGGCGAGAACTATTCTAGTCTAAAAGTCTTTCAATAAAACAGTCGTCTGCGGATCAAGAAACCCCGCAACAGTCGCTTCGGTTTCCAAATCCATGGCAATCTTCAGATCAGATAGAGCGGTCTGATTCAGCACTTTCTTCATGGCCTGGCTGGATAAAAGTGGTAATTTCGCGAGCCTTTTGGCGATATCACCAGCCTCTTTAATTAACCCATCATCCTCAACAACGCGCCAGGCCAGACCCATTTCGAGTAATGCATGGGCATTATATTTTTCACCCAGAAACAACATTTCACGCGCTTTGTTGAGGCCGACTAATGCCGGTAATAGCGACGTTATTCCACCGGTGACAAACAGGTTTAGTGATATCTCCGGGAAGAATGCCTTTGCCGAATTTGCCCATAGCGAGAAATCACAATTGATCGCCCATTCGAACCCACCACCTACTGCCCAGCCATTAATCGCGCCAACAACGAGCTTTTTACCCAGTACAATTTCATCGGTAACGCGCTGAATGGCGTCGACAAGATCACGCGCTTCAGCTTCGTTTTCTGGATGCTGATGTTCGTGCCGGTCATCGCCGGCACAGAAAGCACGGCCGGCACCGGTAAACAGAATAACCCGTACGCTGTCATCTGCATTGGCGGTAGCAAACGCGCTCGCAGTTTCGTCGATGAGTTTTCGGTTCATCGCATTCAAGCTGTCGGGCCGATTCAGGGTAATAGTACAAACAGCATCTTCTACTTTGTACAGCAGCATTTCGTATTGATTCATATTTAGTAATCCCTGATCACCCGTTTTGTTTTACCTTCGGTTCGAGGCAATGAATCTGGCGCTAGTAAGCTTACCTTCGCGCTGACTCCGACGCTTTGTTTAATTCTGTTTTCTAAATTTTCTGCGAGACCTTGCTGATTAGGCGGGTCTTTCGATAATTCAACTTCGATAGGTAAAAAATCGTACGGTGGCAGGTGGTCAAGCCGAATTCGGTATTCACCCGATAGTTCGGCCATTTGATGAATGACTTCGGCAACCATAGTCGGAAAAACATTAATACCGCGCACCACAATCATGTCATCGCTACGACCAATCACCCGAAACCTCGGAGCAGTACGTCCGCATGCTGCCTTGTCGGTGCCGATTAACACGATGATGTCACTGGTTCGAAACCGTACCAGCGGCTGCGCCTGCTTGCACAGATGGGTTAATACCAGCTCGCCACTTTCACCAGATTTCCAGGGCTTCAGGTCGCCACTATCGGGGTTGATTAGCTCAGGGTATAGAACATCAAGTGCCACGAAGTGCAGATCATTACTCAAGTGCGACTGCCCGGCAAAGTTACAGAGAATATCGGTGACGCCGTAGTTCGAATTTCTAACTTTAAATCCCCAGCTGTCTTCCAGTTTCTGTCGGAATAGTAAATCGTCAAGACCCGCTTCACCGCCGAATAGTCCGAGTTCCAGCCCAAGGTCTCGCGGCGACAGACCAGCAAAGTCTTTTTCGAGCACCTGCTCCAGAACTGCGGGATAAGACGGCGTGCAGGAAATCGCATTAATACCTAACTCCTGAATCGTGCGAATTAAACCCTGGGTTCCGCCAACACCGTACGGTACTACCATTGCACCCGTGACCTCGAGCGAGGCATGATCGGTATAACCACCCATCCACAGTTGATAATTCAAACAATGTACCACTCGATGCTGCGGGCCCAGACCCGAGGCCGCTTGTGCTCGTCCTCCGACTTCCGCGGTTAAGCGTGCATCTTGTTCGGTTAGCGCCAGGTTCATCGCCGTGCCGGTGGTACCGGAGGTTCGGTGCATACGGATTATCTGCTCAGCCGGTGATGTCAGATAACTGCCAAAAGGTGGGTATTGATGCTGATCCTTGCGTAGCATTTCCTTGTCAGTAAACGGCAGATTCACAATTTCATCCAGGTCACCGGTTAACTTCTGTTTACCAAAGTAATCCCGGTAAAACTCCGAGTTTCGCCGAACATACTCGGCCTGATACTTCCAGTAACTGCGCTGTATGCGCTTAATCTCATCGAGATCGAGAAAGTCGGCTTCAGCCGATATGAATACGCTGCTCATGCCTCATCTTATCCAGTTTCCTGAGTATATATAAGCATCAATTTGAACTATATTCGCAATTCTCGCCTTTGATCAAAGAGGTTTTAGGGAACGCATGATTTCGAATTTTAGTTAATTTTATCTATGAATTTCATTTATATAATTAATTTTATTTATTATAACATTTCATCCATAATTCTCCATCTGAGCAGCAGCTACCCTAAAGCGGACTTACTGACTGCCAAATCGTTTTATTTATTTTTATTGAAAAACAGGAGAACAATATGTTTGAAAACCGTGAAGGTCAGAAATTACCCGAAGTCACATTCCGTACGCGAGTTGATCATGAATGGCTAAATGTCACCACCGACGACATTTTCAAAGGCAGGACTGTAATCGTCTTTTCACTGCCCGGTGCTTTTACCCCGACCTGCTCGTCTACCCACGTACCGCGCTACAACCAGCTCACCCCGACTTTCAAAAAGCATGGTATAGACGAGGTTATCTGTGTTTCTGTAAACGACGCCTTCGTCATGAACCAGTGGAAAGCAGAACAAAAAGCCGACAACGTCACCTTCCTGCCGGACGGTAATGGACATTTTACCGAAGGCATGGGCATGTTGGTCGACAAGCAAGATTTGGGTTTCGGTAAACGTTCCTGGCGCTATTCCATGCTGGTAAAAGACGGCGTGGTAGAAAAAATGTTTATCGAACCCGACCTGCCTGGTGACCCGTTCGAAGTCTCCGATGCTGACACTATGCTAGTGCATATCGCGCCGAGCGCGGAAAAGCCCAGCAACGTTACTATCTTCACACGCGAAGACTGTCAATTCTGCATAGATACCAAACAGCTATTACTGAATACCGGTAAGCAATACGAAGAACTCGTGCTCAATCGCGACTACAGCGAAGCCACACTTCGCGCTGTATCCGGCGAGTCAACCGTACCCCAGGTATTTATCGATGGTGAATACATTGGTGGTTCGGAGCAACTGGCCGATTACCTGCAAGCGGCTAAAGCAGCCTGAGTATCCGTCTCCGGGGTGGCCGCTTCAAGCGCTACCCCTTTATTCACAGCATGGAAATGAAGAACGGAAATATAAGGTAGAATCTACAGGCTATGCAGGGCAGGGAAATATCGAGGATGAATTACCTTCAGAAGCTTTTCGACAACATAAAATCAGATTTTTTAAACCGGTGTCACCATGCGAGTCATCTGCTTGCGGTTAAAATCACTCTCCGTACTTTAAGCTGCTACCTGAGCCGCCGTGGCAGCACTGCAGCTGGGTCACTGGCGCTCACCACAATCATAGCCCTGGTTCCAGCCTGTATTATCGCCTTCTCGATAATCGCACATTTACCTGGAGTCACGAATTACCAGCAGGAAATCGTCAGTGCAGCACTAGATCAATTTGTGCCTGAAAATAGCGAAACCGTCAAACTTTACCTGACGATTTTTATCGAGGATTCCAGTAGTTTAAGCTGGCTGCAGCTTTCTTTACTGGTCGTCAGCACATTGCTATTGATCCACTCGGTAAACCAGTCGATTAATCAGATGTTTGAGACTCATCACCAGCGCCACGGAATAGCCGTGTTCGGAGTTTATCTAGCCATCCTGATTTTTGGCCCGACTTTTCTGGGTTTCAGTTTCGCCCTGTCAATTCAAATGGCGGAATTACCGATTATTTCATCCGTAATCGGATTATTCGGCGACTTTGCACCAGTATCGGTCTGGTTACCGTTTTTTGTCGCCTGGCTATCGCTATTCGTGATGTATTACTTTGTACCCAGCGAGCGGGTTAAGCCATTAGTAGCGCTCGTTGGCGCCCTGGTTGCGGCTGTACTGATTGAAATCAATAAACTGGGATTCGGCCTGTATGTTTCCAGCGTCGATACCTATCAGGTTCTGTATGGCACAATGTCGGCGATACCGCTTTTTCTGATCTGGGTTTATCTGACCTGGAGTATAATTTTATTTGGTGCTGCTCTTACTAGTTGTATTGAGGACAAGGCATGACCCAGTTTCCTAATCTGATATCGCCCCTGCGTCGAATTTATGACCAGCGATATCGCAGCCGCTAGTGACAATCGTGTCGTTTGCAAAAATGTTTACGATAATCGAATTAGCTATCGTGACAACATTGATTTAATCATTAATTGGCAGGGTTGCCGAGCTAGAAATCAGTTTACCGAAGTTACTGGCATCGATATTCATTCTATCGGTGATTGCGTTAGCCCCAGGAATGTCGAGATTGCGATTGGCGAGCTTATGAGCCGGCGAACAGATTGTAGAACCTTAGAAATTCGTCATACTGGCCTTCGAGTCGATCAGCCCCATTCCCCTAGCCTTTACTTAAACCGACCTCAATCAAACCTTCCCTGATAGCCAGTGAATCGGATTCATTTTTCGTGGTGAAAGCACTTTCTACGGTATGAACCGATATATCAGGTTTCAATTTCTTAGCACCTTCGAGCACTTTCAAGGCGTCATCGTATCGCCCCAGATGCACCACAGTGAGGGTGCCATTATCGCCGGAGCCCAATGATTAGCTGTAGGACAACTCATCGCTACTTCAGTAGTTGAAGCGGCTTCTTCA
>JAUVCH010000059.1 GCA_030595795.1 Gammaproteobacteria bacterium | reverse complement strand
GATTGCTGGCATTGATTACGACCGAATACAGCTCATCTTTCAATGACTGATTGTGTTCAAAGGAATCAAGGTTTTTACCTGGTGGGCGTTTGTATCCCAAAAAGCTATCAAGGCTTTCAACTTTTTGACCTTCCGCCAGGTAATAGAGTTTGTTTACTTCCTGTAATAACCAATCAGGAAAATCGCGCTTGCCATAGGCGCAAAATGTAATTCCCTTCAAAATAGCTGACCGGTCGCCGTCCTTGAACTGAGTTTCAAGCTCTTCCAGTGTTTCAATATTACGGTTTTCATCAGAAAATGAGCCGGTGTACTTGCTCATCTGCATTGTGAAAACCCTTACTGGACTGGTTGGTTTTTTCTTAGTCATATCCGTAGCCCAGGCCTCTCATTTGACGATTTCCAGTATCACTCTCTCAACTATATGTGCGCATTCAATGCGCTCAGCCTCGTATTCAGCATGATTGTAAATCGCCATGACGCCCTGCATTCTGTGATTCAATACCCGTTCAACAATGAACGGTTCAACATGGTTATCGTTGGCAAGGGTGGCGAATGTCCGCCTACAGTCATGTGGAGTAAACCTATCTTCAATATCCTCAGTTATCAGCTTTCGTTTGAGCCAGGCCTGGATATTGGTCGAAGTACATGAGGGGAGGGGGAGCAATGATTTAGCAGTTTCGGTCAGATATACCCAGTGAGGGCGTTTAACGTGTTTCGGGTGCTTACCCTTGGTATCATCTACCCTGAACATATCGCCGTCTATATAACCGCTCTGTGCTTCTGAGATACGCAATCCAGTCAGAAGAAGAAACTTGATAACTCGGACGTTATCCTCGGTCTTTTGCCAGCCCGTATCGGCGTTTTTCCAATTCCAAACAATACGGATTTCACCGGGTGTCAGGACGCGCTCACGGTCTATAGGCTTGTACCCAGTCACACGCTTTGTGACACCATCCATAGGGCTCTGGCCAGATAAATAGCCAAGCTCAACACCGTAGCTGAATAGCTGTTTCAGGTATGACCGGACTCGGTCGGCAGACCTCGCTCCGCGTGACTTACTGTAATGCTTAATGAATTGGACAAGCTCGGCACGTTTAACGTCCATTACTTTCCTTATACCCAATCGCTCACGGATATGGTTCAAATATCCTTCGACTTGTTTCGGTACTTTGCTGTCTGGATAGATCACATCCAGCAAATAATCGTCAATCAATGTGTCAACAGTTGTGCTTGAGGTATCTACGTCTAAGTATTTCTTCGCTTCGCTCTTCGCCTTCTTAAGCGTAAGAGCAGGGTGATTGCCAAGCGTGATAACCTGGGCTTTCCTATGAACTGTCTTTCGTATAATGTAGGTAGTGCTGGCCTTGCGAAGTCGGATATACAGATTGTCATCAACCTTAATAGTTTTGTCCTTTTGGCTGACGTGCCAGTTAAGATTATTGACCTCTTTCTGATTCACTGTGTTTCCTGGATACAATTATGGATACAAGACAGTATAAAACATGTATGAATTATATAAAACAAATATTTAGTAAAATAGAATTAAATCAATAGGTTATGAACAATAGAAAACAGGTAAAAGTCATATTCGTTTGCATGGGCAATATTTGCCGATCACCCACCGCACACGGCGTTTTCCAGAGTCTAGTCGAAGATCAGGGCCTCAATGATCTTATCGAAGTTGAATCAGCGGGAACGCATGGCTACCACATTGGTAATTCACCTGATTCTCGATCCCAAGCAGCGGCATCCAATTATGGTATTGATCTGTCAGGTTTACGTGCGCGTCAATTTTTATCGAGCGACTTTAATGACTTCGACTATGTCATTGGCATGGATCATGCGAATATCGAAAATATGCTATCGATTGAGCCAGCTGAGTATTCGGCAAAGGTAGATTTAATGTTGGCATACTCCGACAAGTACGACGAAAAAGAAGTTCCAGATCCCTATTTTGGCCATGATGGTTTTGACCGGGTATACGATATGATATCTAATGCGTCGGTGGGCTTGCTACGCTTTATTCGTACACAGCATTCGGTTTAATGGGCTAAGGCGAAATTCCCGCTAGCAACTGTTTGGCTTTTTCAACATACTTTTTTCGAGAAAACACTAATTTCCATTTACTACCCCCCAGTTGATGCCACAAAACTGCAGCTCGAATACCCGCTAGCAGCAAAGCTCTGACCTTTGCGGCATTTCCCGGGTTGGTCAAATGGTTGTGTTCACCGCGTACGATAATCCGGGGTTGTAGATTACTGATCGTATCTTGATATAAGCCGTCAACTTTACTCACGACACTGGCTCGACCCATCTCGAAATCTACCGACTGCACCTCTATTTTCTGTAAATCGTTTTGTAAGTTTTCAGCCAACTGGCTATCTCGCATTAGTCGAGACGACAGCTTTAGCATCGACATGATGTAATAAACCAGATTTTTAGCCGAAGCCTGGCTGCTGCCATCGAGATGCTCTGATAAAACCTTTAAACCCCGACTCAACCCTGAAATATCGCCAAATACCTCGAGTGTCGATTCGGCTTCGAATGTGAATAGCGTATCGAAGCTACAATCGAAGGCGGCCTGGCTTAATTCACCCTGATAAGCCAATTGCTCAATTAAAGCAGCACTTTGAAAAATTCCAGCCAATGCGAGTGTCTGATTCTCTAGTGAACTCATTCCTAATGCATTCATGAATTAATGCCTGTGGTTAAAATGCGGACTCGATAGTGCCACCACCCAGACAGACGTCCTCGTGGTAAAACACCAGGGCCTGTCCGGCGGTAATTGCTCGTTGAGGTTGTTCAAATTCAACCACTGCGTTTCGTTCCTCAATATTTGTAATGCTGCACGCCTGATCTGCCTGCCGATATCGAATCTTGGCAGCGCAGGTAGATGGCGCGCTTGTTTGGTCCCCTGCGACCCAGTGCAGATCAGTAATACGACAATGACGGTAATACAAAGCAGGGTGGTCATGCCCCTGAGCGACGCGCAGCGTATTACCAGGCAGGTCTTTTTCGACGACGTACCAGGGTTCTTCATTACCCTGTTCGGTACCACCAATGCCCAGGCCCTGACGCTGGCCGATGGTGTAATACATTAAGCCGCTATGCTCGCCGAGCGCATCACCGTCGAGCGATAGAATGACACCGGGTTGAGCAGGAATGAAGCGCTGAAGAAAATCTTTAAATTTACGTTCACCGATGAAACAGATACCGGTGCTGTCTTTTTTGTTGAAGACATCGAAACCCTGTTGCTCGGCAATTGCTCGAACTTCTACCTTGTCGAGTTCGCCGACAGGGAACATAGCCTGCGATATTTGCTGTTGACTGAGGAGATAGAGGAAATAGGATTGATCCTTATTCTGATCGAGGCCCCTCAAAAGTCTGGTTTCACCATCACTATTATCTGAACGAACGTAATGGCCGGTGGCTATACACGAAGCACCGAGCCTTTGCGCATGCTCCAGGAAGGCCTTGAATTTTATTTCCTTATTGCACATGACGTCCGGGTTAGGGGTTCTACCGGCCCGATACTCATCGAGAAAGTATTCAAATACATTATCCCAGTACTCGCTGGAAAAATTAACAGTATGCAAGGGGATATCGAGCGTATCGCATACCTGCTGAGCATCGGCTAGATCAACCGTGGCCGAACAATACTCTTCGGTATCGTCCTCTTCCCAGTTCTTCATGAACAGGCCTTCGACCTCGTAGCCCTGTTGCATGAGTAAATAGGCAGATACGGAAGAGTCGACGCCTCCGGACATACCGACAATTATTTTTCGTTTGGGCAGGGTGTTCATTTATCTAAAAGCAATAGTGCTTCAGTCAGGATTGTACTCGGCCGGAAATTCATCTTTATCTTCCCAGTCTTCCAGTTTTTGAATATAAGGTGGCTGACCATTATCGCGATACCAGGAGTCGACCGCAAACAGTTGATCGGTTTTATTTTCAGCAATTACCGCAGTCCAGTGAGTAGCCAGCCAAACGATGCGTCGTTTTTTGGGAGCAACTCGATGCCATTGGAGTAAATTCAGTTCTTCTAGTGCGGACAGATACTGAAATGTGTTGGTTGATTCGTCGATGCAATCCTGCTGTTTGTCGATGTCATAACCGGGATAATTCTCAGCTTTATCGAGCGAAGTGCCAACGATTTCACCGCTAAACTGCTCCATCAAGGCCACGGCCTTTCTGATTAACTGCTTTTCGTTGTCAGCATTTTGTTGTTGAGTCTGGAATACGGCTCGAATGTCATTCCACTGTTGTTTGCTATATTCAACCGTTTGTTGAGATTTACAACCAAAGTCGAAACAATGGACGAATACAGGTTCGGCTAACAACGGTCTACCTAGCAGGCTAATAAAAATCAGTACTAAATATTTCATTGCTTAGGCGTATAACTGACTTATGATATCGAGTGAGCAGGACGACCGGTTGAGATAATCCTCGATACACTGCATCACCAGTGGACTTCGATGTTCGGCCCGACAGGCTTTGATATCTTCGCGAGTCAACCACTCGGCCGAAATGATATCAGTATCGAGCGCGCCATTTAAATGTCTACCGAGATCACCGCAAAACAAAAAACGTAAGTAGGTGATATCAGGATTTTCTTCCGAGATGGAACGATAAATACTAACAAGACCGGTAGGAGTAAATTCGTATTGGGTTTCTTCCATGGTTTCTCGTATAACAGCAGCGATAAGACTTTCGCCTTCTTCGAGGTGTCCAGCAGGCTGATTTATAACGATCTTGCCGTGGACTTCTTCGCGAACGATTAGATATTTACCTTGACGCTCGACGATTGCGGCGACGGTTACATGAGGCTTCCAGACTGAGCTAGGCATCGTGACTGGCTTTCCACCAGATAGCGAGTCCCTGCGCGCTGAGCCGAATATCGGATGACATGAGGGCAAGTAATTCGTCTTCACTACAACTGATGTTATTTGCTAGCTTGTCCACGGTCATACGACGAAGTGCCTCTTCTAAGGTTTTTGTCGATATCTCATCTACCGGGTTATATTTTTCGCAAAGCTTCAAGTAATCAGCAACCCATAGTTTGAAATCGCCGATTTTATCCTGCGGTTGTTCTACTGAACCAAAATGGGTCAGATATAGTCGCTCGGGCTGATAGTCGAGTAACCGGTCTACCGATTTTATTAATGCATCAGGGTCGAAGTCGACTGGCGAGCTGGTCGGAATCAAGCCGTGCGGCAGGTTCTTAAGCATTGGGTAGGACAAACCAAAGGTATCGCCAGTGAATATACCTTTGCTATTTACATCGTAAATACAAAAGTGATGTTTGGCGTGCCCCGGCGTATCGATAAAAACCAGCTTTCTCTCAGCCAGTGAATATACATCGAGATCGTTGGCAATATCGACGCGAGTTTCGTCCACAGGTTTGATTTCGCCATATAGCCGTTTAAACGGTTCCTCGCCATATACTGCCACCGAACCAGCAACAAGCCGTGAAGGGTCGATCATGTGGCGCGCACCGCGAGGGTGTACGATGAGTCGTGCCTGCTCGAATAAATCCATCATCGCGCTGACACCACCGGCATGATCGAGATGGATATGGGTCGGGATAACATATTTTATCTGATCGTTACTAATCCCCAGATCGGCCATCAACCCCAGTACAATTGGAATCGAACGATAAGTGCCAGTCTCGATGATGGCGACTTCATCGGCTTCCTTAATTAGATAAATGGCTGCGTATTCGTGCTGTATATAGCCCGAATCAATGCAGTAAATGCCATTAGATAAATCCTGATAATTGGGCATGAGAATTACTATTGCTGGCTGCTGACAGAGTGTTCATCCGCTATGTATAACCAGGTTTCTATCACGCTATCAGGGTTTAATGACAGGCTTTCAATACCCTGTTCCAATAACCACTTAGCCAGATCGGGATGATCCGACGGCCCCTGACCGCAGATACCAACGTATTTTCCCGCAGCTTTACAGGCGTCTATAGCCTGCTTTAGCAATATCATCACGGCTGGGTCGCGTTCGTCGAAAGATTCGGCCACCAGGCCGGAATCTCGATCTAGACCCAATGTGAGCTGGGTTAAATCGTTTGAACCAATGGAAAAGCCATCGAAGTACTCAAGAAACTGCTCGGCTAAAATTACGTTCGATGGGATTTCACACATCATAATTACCCGGAGTCCATCTACACCGCGCTTCAGTCCATTTTCATTCAGAACTTCGTGCACCGCCTGTGCTTCTTTCAGCGTACGTACAAAGGGGATCATGATTTCCATGTTTTTAAGCCCCATTTGTTCTCGAACACGCTTCACCGCCTGACATTCAAGCTGGAAGCAGGGCTTAAAGTCTTCGCTGATATAGCGTGAGGCACCACGATAACCGAGCATCGGATTCTCTTCGACGGGTTCGAAAATCGAACCACCGATTAAATGAGCATATTCGTTGGATTTGAAATCTGACAGCCGTACGATTACTTTTTCAGGTGCAAAAGCGGCTGCCAGCGTCGACATTCCTTCGGTGAGTTTATCGACAAAATATTCGACGGGGCCTTCATAACCACCGATACGTTGATTAATCTCCGCCTGTAGTTCAGGTTTCATCCTGTCGAACTCAAGTAATGCGCGTGGGTGGATACCGATCATTTTGCTGATAATAAATTCGAGCCGCGCCAGACCAATACCCGAATGAGGTAATCTGGAAAAACTAAAGGCTCGTTCAGGATTACCGATATTCATGGTGATCTTCACCGGGATTTCAGGCATTTTGCTGAGCTCGTGTTGTTGATGCTCGAACTCCAACAATCCAGAATAAACATAACCAGTATCGCCTTCCGCACAGGATACGGTGATTGCTTGATCATTGGTTAAGTCTTTCGTACAGGTTCCAGTTCCAACCAGCGCTGGAATACCAAGTTCGCGCGCAATAATCGCGGCATGGCAAGTGCGGCCACCTCGGTTAGTGACTATAGCCGAGGCTTTCTTCATGATCGGCTCCCAATCCGGGTCGGTCATGTCGGTGACCAATACGTCGCCTTCCTCGATTTGATCCATCTGCGAGAGATCGTCGATTAGCTTCGCGCGACCCTGACCGATGCGGTTACCGACCGCACGACCTTCGATGAGCGGCTCAGCCTGTTGCTTTAGAATATACCTGTCAATTACCTGACTAGCCCTCGACTGCACCGTTTCAGGACGAGCCTGGACGATATAAAGCTGTCCATTTTCACCGTCTTTGGCCCATTCGATATCCATCGGCCGACCGTAATGTTTTTCGATGGTAACGGCCATGGCCGCCAGCTCTGTTATTTCATCATCGTTGATAGAAAACTGATTTCGCTCCGATTCATCGACATTCACGGTCTGGATTGCCTTATGCGGTTCGTCACTATCGGCATACACCATCTTGATGAGTTTACTGCCGCGTGTCTTTTGCAGGATGCTGCGTTCGGCTTTGCCTAGTGTTTTCTTGTAGACGTAAAATTCATCGGGGTTAACCGCGCCCTGGACGACGGTTTCGCCCAGGCCGTAGCTGCTGGTGATGAAAACTACGTCTTCAAAGCCTGATTCGGTATCGATGCTAAACATCACACCGCTAGAAGACAAATCGCTACGAACCATGCGCTGAATGCCGGCAGAGAGCGATACTTCGGCGTGGTCGAAGCCCTGGTGCACTCGATATGAAATAGCACGATCATTGAACAAAGAGGCGAACACCAGTTTTACCGAATGTAAGACCTGGTCAATGCCCTTGATATTGAGATAGGTTTCCTGCTGGCCCGCGAATGATGCGTCGGGCAGGTCTTCTGCGGTAGCCGATGAGCGTACGGCGACGGTAGCGGCCTGACCGTTGACCGACATAGCTTCGTATGCCGCGTAAATGTCATCCTGAAAAGACTGTGGTAAAGCTGCGTCTATCACCCAGTCCCGGATCTGTTTGCCGGTACGAGCGAGGGCATTCACATCATCTGTATCTAGCTCTGCCAGGGCCTGCTGAATTCGGTCGGTTAAACCGGCCTCGTGTAAAAACTGGTCAAAAGCGGACGAAGTGGTCGCAAACCCACCTGGTACAGAAACACCCAGATTGCTGAGGTTACTAATCATTTCACCCAGCGAAGCATTTTTGCCACCAACTAGCGGCACATCGTCCATTCCGAGCTTATCTAACGGTAAGATATTGTCTGACATTCGAGCTTATTTCATTCATAGGATAAAGAGGTCGAACTTTAACATAATCGGCTAGCAATTCAGGACAGAAAATTAAATAACAGGGATTGAATTTTTAATGGTTCCTTCCATCGTATTTCAGCTTCAACTTGTCTATTATGCCCAGTAATATGAATGCAGAAGCACGCCAGGTCTTTTTTGTCTCTAATGGAACCGCGATTACCGCTGAAACCCTGGGTCACAGCTTGCTCGCACAGTTCCCGGGCCAGCATTTTCGCACCAAGACCATTCCGTTTATCAATACCGAAGAGAAGGCCAGCACAGTCCGTGATGAAATAGACAGGGGTATTAACGAACTAAAGGAGTTGCCGATTGTTATCGCCACCATGGCCGATCCGTTTTTAAAGAAGATAATAGGCGAGAGCAAAGCACTGATTCTCGACCCCTTTTCCGATTTTTTACCCCGGCTCGAAAAAATACTCGATGCACAGTCGTCTAATCTGGGTGGAGTCTCACATCGGATCTCGAACTCGTCACTATACGAGTCGAGAATCGATGCCATCGATTATTCGCTCATACACGATGATGGTGGCAAGACTCGAAACTACAACGAATCTGACATTATCCTGATCGGCGTTTCGCGTACAGGCAAGACCCCGAGTTGCCTCTATCTGGCATTACAGTTCGGTCTAAAAGCAGCGAATTACCCTATTACCGAAGAAGATATGGACACTGATAATTTGCCGATACCGATTAAATCTTTTAAGGATCGCTTATACGGCCTGACCACGGACGCCCATCGACTAGTCAATATACGTCAGGAACGTCGGCCGAATAGCCGATACTCTTCGATTGAGCAATGCCGATTCGAGTTGCGTGCTGCTGAGGAAATGTACCACCAGCATAATATTCGTTACCTGAATACGACGACGATGTCGGTCGAAGAGATTGCCGCCCGGATCGTCGAAGACACCGGGCTGCATCGTGTGGAGCAGTCGGTTTAAAGGTAAATGGTTTTTGCTAGTTTCAAGCCATAAACTCGATAACGGTATCGCCAAATTCAGACGTACTTAACTCCGTGGCCTCGGGTTCATTACGCGCGAGATCGTAGGTTACCTGCTTAGCGCCAATCGCGCCTTCCATGCCTTTTATAATCAAATCGGCTGCCTCGCCCCAACCCATATAACGCAGCATCATTTCGGCCGATAAAATAATTGAACCTGGGTTCACCTTATTCATGCCGGTATATTTGGGTGCGGTGCCATGCGTGGCCTCGAATACACCGATTGTATCGGCAATATTAGCGCCCGGCGCAATACCGATACCACCAACCTGGGCGGCGAGGGCATCGGAAATGTAATCACCATTCAAATTAAGCGTGGCGATCACATCGTATTCTTTTGGACGCAGCAGAATCTGTTGTAGGAAGTTATCTGCTATGACATCCTTCACTGTAATCGTATTGCCAGTTTTAGGGTTTTTGAATTCACACCAGGGCCCACCGTCGATTTCGACAGCGCCATAACTTTCTCTGGCCAGCTCGTAACCCCAGTTCCTGAAGCCACCTTCGGTGAATTTCATGATGTTACCCTTGTGCACCAGGGTTACAGAACTTCGATCGTTATCGATTGCATACTGAAATGCCTTACGAACCAGTCGTTTAGTTCCCTCTGAGGAGACTGGTTTGACGCCAATTCCGGAGCTATCTGGAAACCGGATACTGGTAACATCCATTTCTTCCTGAAAGAACTTAATGACCTTTTTTGCTTGCTCGGTACCGGCTTCCCATTCGATACCCGCGTATATATCTTCGGTGTTCTCTCGGTAGATAACCATATTGGTGTCTTCAGGGCGCTTTAGAGGGGTTTCGATGCCTTCGAAATAGCGCACGGGTCGAACACAGGCATAGAGATCGAGCTGCTGTCGAATCGAGACGTTCAAAGAACGAATTCCACCACCAATGGGGGTAGTCAATGGGCCTTTGATCGAAATAATATATTCCTTCATGGCCGAAAGTGACTCTTGCGGTAACCATTCGTTTTCACCATAAATCTGGGTCGCTTTTTCGCCGGCAAAAATTTCCATCCAGTTGATCTTCCGATTTCCGCCATAGGCCTGCGCTACCGCAGAGTCCACCACTTTGATCATGACAGGAGAAATATCCGCTCCGATACCGTCACCCTCTATGAACGGAATGATCGGATCATCAGGTACATTGAGACTCAAATCGGCATTTGCAGTGATAACCTGTCCGTTTGTAGGTATTTTAATATGCTGGTACGACATACGAAGCCTCGAAATTAGTGTTCGAAAATCTTTAGGGGCGAGAATTATACACGAAAAGAATCACCCGAAGAGCGGCAGCTCTCCGGGTAAGCACTGCGATGGTAATGACGGAAGTATAAGCGAGCTTCCGTTATACTTTGGTTTCAGTTAATTACTTACTGACCGAATTTTATGTGCCTGAAGACCTTTTGGTCCATCATCAATTTCAAATTCTATTTTTTGACCTGACGTGAGTTTTTTGTAACCATCCATTTCGATGGCAGAGAAGTGCACGAAAATATCAGCATCTTCGTCTTCGTCTGTATTTACAAAACCGTAGCCCTTTACATTACTGAACCACTTTACTGTACCGGTAGTCATGTGAAATCCTCTTTCAAAATGCGAAATACAAAAAAGTGTCGTGTTTAGATGTATAGCAATAGCAATTAACCATGCACACTTCGCTAATAAACAGGTCAATTAACTACAACCACCTAAATCGCAACGAAATAATGATAATCAAGCCTTGAAAAATTTCAAGTACATATTATTTATCGGGGATTTAAGGTAAATTAATAAAGATGTCAGATAAGAATTTAGATGATGATACCGATGATACGGTATTACTGGAACGGACTCAGCCAAAACTGAAAAAGCCGCCACTTTATAAAGTTATTTTACTTAACGATGATTTCACGCCAATGGAGTTCGTGGTGCATGTGCTAGAGGCTATATTTGGCCATAACAGGGAGAGCGCAACCCGTATCATGCTTAATGTTCACAAGAGCGGGAAGGGAGTGTGTGGCATTTTCACCAAGGATGTCGCTGAAACGAAAGTCACACAGGTCAATAGTTATTCACGGGAAAATAAACACCCGTTGCTATGCGATATGGAAGAAAATTAATTTTTTTATTACTTCTCATTATTTGATAGCCAATAAATTGTGCAAATGTCGCACTATTTCTAAGCGAATTAAACGATAACTTTATAGTCAGATAAGCTATATTTAATTTATTATCAAATCCGTAATCTGGATCAGACCATGTTAAACAAAGAACTTGAACACTCCCTCAATCGGGCCTTCCACGAAGCCAATGAGAAGCGTCACGAATTCATCACGGTCGAGCATTTACTATTAATGCTACTCGACAATGACTCGGCGGCCGTCGTACTCGAAGCCTGTGGCGGTGACATACAGCTTCTGAAAACCGAGCTTGAGATTTTTGTTGATCAGAACACGCCCTTGCTACTGGCCGATGAAGACCGCGACACGCAACCGACTCTGGGTTTCCAGCGGGTATTGCAGCGTGCTTTATTTCACGTGCAATCTTCGGGTAATGGTGAAGTCTCTGGCGCCAATGTTCTGGTAGCTATATTCTCAGAACAGGACTCACACGCTGTTTATCTATTGAACAAACATGGCATTGAGCGGCTGGATGTAACCAATTACCTGTCCCACGGCATTTCTCGAATTAACGAAGAGAGCGAGGAAGAGTCATTTGCACACGAAAGCGACAATACAGTAGGTGAAGAAGTTCAGGAAAATGCCTTAGATAAATTTGCTACCAATCTCAATGAACTCGCTATCAATGGCAAAATCGACCCGCTCATCGGGCGCGACCAGGAAATAGAGCGACTGATTCAAACACTGTGCCGTCGACGAAAAAATAATCCGTTGCTGGTTGGTGAAGCCGGAGTTGGGAAAACCGCCATTGCGGAAGGCCTGGCCCGAAAAATTGTCGAAGAAGAAGTCCCTGAAATATTACTTGGAAGTACTATTTATTCACTCGACCTTGGAGCATTGGTCGCCGGTACTAAGTATCGAGGAGATTTCGAGAAACGACTCAAAGCGGTAATTTCACAATTAACCCTTGAGTCTGGTGCGGTTTTATTTATCGACGAAATCCATACCATTATCGGCGCTGGATCGGCCTCGGGCGGTGTCATGGATGCCTCTAACCTGATCAAACCGGTACTTGCTAATGGTGATATTAAATGTATCGGCTCGACTACTTATACCGAATTTCGCGGTGTTTTTGAAAAAGATCGTGCACTTGCTCGGCGTTTTCAAAAAATTGATGTGCCAGAGCCTTCCATCGAAGAGTCTTATCAAATTCTGAAAGGGCTTAAGTCACGTTTCGAAGAACATCACAATGTGAAATACACGTTACCAGCTCTGCGTAAAGCAACCGAGCTGGCCTCGCGATACATTAACGACCGGCATTTACCGGATAAGGCTATCGACGTGATTGATGAAGCGGGTGCAAAACGCCGCCTGGTTCCCGAAAAACAGCGCAAGAAGACGATTGGTATTCACGATATCGAAAATATTGTCGCTAAAATAGCCAGGATTCCTGCCAATACGGTCAGTACTAACGATCTGGAAATGCTTAAATATCTCGGTAAGAACCTGTCCAGGGTTGTGTTTGGTCAGGAACAGGCAATTAATGCGTTAGATGCGGCTATTAAAATGTCGCGCTCCGGGCTTGGCAGGGAGTCGAAACCAATCGGATCATTTCTATTTTCAGGCCCAACCGGCGTGGGTAAAACCGAAGTATGTAGGCAGATAGCCAAAATTATGGGCATAGAATTAATTCGTTTCGATATGTCTGAATATATGGAGCGACATACGGTTTCGCGCTTAATTGGTGCACCTCCGGGATACGTGGGCTTCGACCAGGGTGGTCTTCTTACCGAAGAACTCAACAGACATCCACATTGCGTGGTATTACTCGACGAGATCGAGAAAGCCCATCCAGATGTTTTTAACCTGTTATTACAGGTAATGGACAACGGCACTCTGACTGATTCCAATGGTAGAAAGGCCGACTTTCGCAATGCCATATTAGTCATGACAACTAATGCCGGGGCCGAGATGATGAGCCGCGCTTCGATGGGTTTTACCCTGCAGGATCATACTCTTGATTCGGGTGAGGCCATTAAAAAGACATTTACGCCAGAATTCAGGAACCGACTAGACGCGGTGATTCAATTTAAGGCGCTCGACACTAAGGTCATACTCAATGTGGTCGATAAGTTTCTCATCGAGCTGGAATCTCAGCTTGAAGCTAAAAAAGTCAGCATGACCATAACCGATCAGGCAAGGCGCCTGCTCGCCGAAAAGGGCTACGACCCGAAGATGGGAGCCAGGCCTATGGCCAGAGTTATCCAGGATGAGATTAAGCAGGTACTGGCGGATGAACTTCTATTTGGTGGCCTGACCAACGGCGGACAGGTCAAAATTGATGTCAGCAAGAACAAGCTGGTCTGTAAAGTGAAATCGGCGAAACCGGAAAATGCTCCGGTGAGCTAGATTCGGCTGGTGAAACTCAGATGGTTAATAGCTCGATTAGTAATAGAAGAACTATCTTTCGCGGAAGGTAATGCGACCTTTACTCAAATCGTAAGGCGTTAATTCAACGGTGACTATATCTCCGGTTAAAATGCGAATGTAATGTTTGCGCATTTTTCCGGAAATATGCGCTGTGACAACGTGCCCGTTTTCGAGTTCGACTCGAAACATAGTATTGGGCAAGGTATCTTTTACCGTGCCTCGCATTTCAATATGGTCGCCTTTAGGCATCCTGTAACCCTGTAGTTTAAAGACGCGTCATTATGCATTTTTTTGCTCTGAAGGCAACTGACTTGTACTGCCTAATGAAACGCTGTGATAATATGCGCTTCTTTTTTTATCACTGTAATATCAATGACAAACGTTGCTATCGTATTCCCTGGTCAGGGTTCCCAGTCAGTCGGTATGATGACAGCCTGGAATGAATATCAAACTATCGTAGAAAGCACCTATTCACAGGCCTCTGAAGCGCTAGGCTACGATCTCTGGAAGATCGTCAGTGAAGGCCCAGAGAGCGAACTAAACCAAACACATATCACCCAACCAGCGATGCTTTGTGCTGGTGTTGCCTGCTGGAGTATTCTTCAACAATCGAGTGATTTAGCTAAACCCGCAATGTTGGCTGGACATAGCCTGGGAGAATATACCGCTCTCGTCTGCGCCGAAAGTCTCGATCTTGCCACTGCGGTTCAACTGGTCACCAAGCGAGGGGAGTTAATGCAGTCTGCTGTTGCTGTGGGCGAAGGCTCAATGGCGGCTATCATTGGACTTGATGATAAAGATGTTATTCAGGCCTGTGCCAACGTCAGTGAAGGGGTTGTCCAAGCTGTTAATTTCAATGCCCCAGGTCAGGTGGTTATTGCCGGTAATAAACATGCAGTAGAGGTTGCAATGTCTAATGCCAAAGAACTAGGCGCAAAACGTGCTTTGCCTTTACCCGTCAGCGTGCCGTCGCATTGTTCCTTAATGCGTGAAGCAGCTGAAGCACTTGGCGAAGCGCTCGATGATATCAATATAGCGATGCCACAGATTCCAGTGATCCACAATCAAAATGCTGCGGTTGCTAATTCGGCTGACGAAATCCGAGACCTGTTAATAAAACAACTGTATCAACCTGTGAAGTGGGTTGAGAGCGTTCAAACTATGCACTCGAAGGGTATTGACACTTTAGTCGAATGCGGTCCAGGAAAGGTATTAGCCGGTTTAACCCGTCGAATCGATAAATCCATGCAAGGTCACGCTGTATTTGACGCGGCCTCACTGCAAAAAACCATAGAGTCATTTTCGGAGATATCAACATGCTAACAGATCAAATTGCACTGGTAACTGGTGCTAGTCGCGGTATCGGTCATGCTATCGCAATGGCATTGGGAGAGCAGGGTGCCACGATAATCGGCACTGCAACTAGTGAAGCCGGAGCGGCTAAAATAACCGAAGCCCTACAGTCAACAGGTATAAAAGGACGGGGCTTAGTCCTTAATGTGGCTGACACTGAGTCTGTTGGTGTGTGTCTGAAGTCTGTCACGGCTGAATTCGGTGCCCCCGACATTCTGGTGAATAATGCCGGAATTACTCGAGATAACTTATTGATGATGATGAAGGATGATCAGTGGGATGACATTATTAACACCAACCTGACTTCGATATTCCGCATGACCAAGGCTGTTGTACGCCCCATGATGAAAAAGCGCAGTGGCAGAATAATTAATATCTCATCAGTTGTCGGCGCGACTGGAAATGCCGGTCAAACCAATTATGCTGCCGCTAAAGCGGGCCTCGTAGGATTCAGCAAGTCTTTAGCTCGAGAAATTGGCTCAAGGAATATCACCGTCAATACTGTTGCTCCCGGATTTATTGACACCGACATGACCCGGGAACTCGCAGAAGAACAGCGAGAAAGTCTGGCGTCTCAAATTCCCCTGGGTCGACTGGGAAATGCTGAAGAAATCGCTGCAGCAGTGGTTTTTCTGGCCTCTCCAGCGGCAGGATATATCACCGGTGAAACCATTCATGTGAACGGTGGGATGTACATGGCTTAGCGAATAAGCCGGGCTAAAATAGCAGTTGCAATTCCTGAACTACAATGAATATATCTAAGCACATGATTTGTATACAGAAAATAAATAGAGACAATTCTGGCAACTCGTTCGGGTTTTCAATACAATATCGCCACTTAGGCAAGCTATCGAATTATTAACCAGGAGAAACTCTCAAATGAGCTCTGTTGAAGAACGTGTAAAAAAGATTGTTGCAGAACAATTAGGCGTGAAAGAAGAAGAAGTAACTAACAATGCATCGTTCGTCGATGATCTGGGAGCAGATTCTCTCGATACGGTAGAATTGGTCATGGCTTTGGAAGAAGAATTTGAAACAGAAATTCCTGACGAAGAAGCCGAAAAAATTACTAGTGTCCAGCTAGCCATCGATTACGTCAACTCTAACCTGTAACAAATACTCCAATCGGACAATGCCGCTTACCATCTTAGTATGTTAAGCGGCATTTTCTTTTATTGACCGAAATTTAGATAAGAGGACCTCGCATTGTCAAAACGTCGTGTAGTGGTAACTGGCCTTGGATTACTAACGCCAGTCGGTAATACCGTAGAGGATACATGGAAAAACATTGTTGCTGGGAAAAGTGGTATCGCCCCGATAACGACTTTCGATACTACTGGTTTTTCTTCTCGAATTTCTGGATCGGTGAAAGATTTCGATGCCTCTTTGTATATTTCAAAAAAAGACATGAAGAAAATGGACATCTTCATCCATTACGGCCTCGCCGCGGGTATGCAGGCGTTGGACGATTCAGGTATTGAAGTGACCGACGAAAACGCCGATCGAATCGGTGTTGCAATCGGCTCTGGAATCGGTGGATTACCGACTATCGAAAGAAACCGCGACGCATTCGTCGCAGGCGGCCCGCGGAAGATTTCACCTTTTTTCGTTCCCAGTTCAATCATCAATATGGTATCCGGGAATCTGTCGATATTGCGGGGCTTAAAAGGTCCTAATATCTCAATCGTCAGTGCCTGTACCACGGGTGCTCACAACATTGGTGATTCCGCACGTATGATTTCTTACGGTGATGCCGACGTTATGGTTGCTGGTGGCGCAGAAATGGCGACTTCACCACTGGGTGTCGGCGGGTTTGCGGCCGCCAGAGCTTTATCGACTCGTAACGATGATCCCGAAGCCGCTAGTCGCCCCTGGGACAAAGATCGCGATGGTTTTGTTCTCGGCGATGGCGCGGGTGTTGTCGTGCTAGAAGAGTACGAATTCGCAAAAGCCCGCGGCGCTAATATTTACTGTGAACTGGTCGGTTACGGCATGAGCGGTGACGCTTATCACATGACTTCACCTTCAATGGGTGGGGAAGGTGCTGCCCGATGTATGAACAATGCCATGAACGATGCAGGCCTCAATGCGGAAGATATCGACTACATTAATGCCCATGGCACTTCAACTCCAGCCGGAGACCTTGCGGAAACTATGGCGGTCAAGTTGGCCATGGGTGATCGCGCGCATAAACTGGTAGTGAGTTCGACTAAATCGATGACTGGACACCTACTCGGTGCTGCCGGTGGTATCGAAGCAATTTTCTGTATTCTGGCGCTACGCGATCAAGTCGTACCACCGACTATTAATCTCGATAACCAGGATCCAGAATGCGACCTCGATTATGTTGCGAATGCGGCTCGAAAAATGCCTCTAAACGTGACTATGTCGAATTCATTTGGATTCGGCGGTACCAATGGAACCTGTATTTTCAAGAGAATTTAATTCAATCTGGTTAACCGTATAACTAGCGTATAATATAAAAAGGCGTAAGAGTTTATCTTGCGCCTTTTTGCTTTAACAGTTTCGAAAATGGCGACTCTCCCATGGTTATCAAAATAGTCAAAAAGTTAGTAAAGCTGGGCGTAATCCTGGCTGTTGTGGCTATCTCGACGCTGGCTTACCAGCTCATTCGCTTTCAAATGTCAACTATCGAGATAAGTTCGGATCAACAGACCTTCACGATAGAATCGGGTAGTAATATCAAGTTGATCGCCCATCGATTAAGCCATGATAAAATAATAAACGATCCCTGGTTATTTATTTTAATGACTAGAATCAAGGGGGTTGAAACCCAAATACGAGCAGGTGAGTTCCGTTTAGAATTCGGGCAAACGACAGCCGAATTGCTTGATACATTTATTAAGGGCCGGTCGATACAATATAGTTTTACCATTATAGAAGGTTGGACATTTCGACAGATGATAACCGGTATCGGAAATCAGTCGGTTATCGTCAATACCTTAAAGGGTAAAACTAATGACGAAGTAATGGCGGCGCTCGGCTATGAAGGTCAACATCCTGAAGGCCTGTTCTTCCCGGATACCTACCGGTTTCCTAAAAACACGACCGACGTCGATTTTTTACGCCGGGCTTATCAACTCATGCAAAAACACTTAAAAAGAGAATGGGGTAATCGCGAATCCAATTTACCCATCAAAACCAGTTATGAGGCGCTAATACTGGCATCAATCGTCGAAAAAGAGACGGGTGATGCATCCGAGCGTCCCCTAATCGCTGGTGTATTCACCCAGCGACTGAGGATAAATATGCGTCTGCAAACTGATCCGACTGTCATCTATGGGATGGGCGATAATTTCGATGGCGATATCCGCTTTCGAGACCTGAAAAGAGATACTCCATACAATACCTACCTGCACAAGGGTTTAACACCGACTCCAATAGCCTTACCTGGGCTAGATGCTATTAAAGCGGTGCTACATCCGACTAATACTAAGGCGCTGTTCTTCGTCTCAAAGGGCGATGGTACGCACAAATTCTCCGAGACGTTGAAAGAACACAACCAGGCAGTGATCAAATATCAACTGAATGGCAGGAAATCAAAACGTAAGGCAACATCCGGTCAGGCACAGTAATGCCGAATTCGTCCAGTAATATCAATGAAATGATTGTGATCGATGGTGTCGATGGTGCGGGTAAAGGGGTGCAAACTCGGCTACTCCACCAGTCTTTCGTCAATGAAGGCCTTGATACTATTTTGACCCGAGAACCCGGCGGTTCGCCTGCGGCTGAAGATATACGCAAACTATTAGTCGAGGGAGACCCCCAGAAGTGGGATAGTCTCACTGAGCTACTGCTCATGTACGCCGCCAGGCGTTCGCACCTAAGAGATACCATCTGGCCGGCGCTTGAGGCAGGACGGTGGGTAATTAGCGATCGCTTTGCTGACTCCAGCCGTGCTTTTCAGGGGATCGCTGGCGAGCTAGGCCTCGATCTCGTCGAGCAAATACACCATCTTGTTGTCGGTGACTTTGATCCTGGTCTGGTATTAATTCTGGATATTCCGGAAACTATTGCCCTGCAAAGAGCCCTGGATAGAGGTGACGGTGAAGACCGTTTCGAGAAGAAGGGAACTGATTATCACTCGAAAGTCAGACAAGCCTACCGCCAAATTGCACTTGGCAACCCATCGCAGTATCGGCTGATTGATGCCAATCAAAGTATTGAGCAGGTCAGTAATGAAATCATCCAGGTTATTAATCAACAATTCAATCTATCACTAGAAACAAGCTATGCCGGTTAGTGAAAAAAACGATTTTGTCCCCGTTGTCAAACCAGCATTTTTACCCTGGCAAAAACCCTTTATTGATCAGTTAAAAGACCTCCAAAAACAAAACAGATTACCCCATGCGATATTGCTGTCCTTGCCAGGCGGGGAAGATAACCTCGGATTTATCTGGTATTTATCGATGTCGTTACTTTGCCAGCAGGGTGAAAATAACCAACCCTGCGGCGAATGTTCGAGTTGTCAGTTAATGCTGGCAAACACTTATCCAGACTTTAAGTTAATGGGTTTGGAATACGATGAAAAAAATAAAAAATAAAATAAAAACATAAAGATAGAACAGGTACGTGAGTTAATACATGAAGTACACTTAACTCGCAGCTACGATAATTTAAAAATAATCACGATTTATCCAGCTGAGAAGATGAGCATAGCAGGCGCTAATAGCCTGTTAAAGACGATTGAAGAACCTGCAGCCCATGTTTTAATTTTGCTAGTAACCCATCATAGTGGCAAGATTCCCGTCACCATACGTAGTCGCTGTCAGCAATGGAGTATTAATTTTCCTACCCAGGAAGAAGCGTTTGACTGGTTAAACCACCAGGGAATGCAAAACGACGAAGCCAGGCAGTACCTTGAACTCGCGAATGGCGACCCGGTACTCGCACTTAAACTCCAGAGTATTAGTTTTGTCGACCTGGTGAGTAATTTTAAACAGCAGTTTGCGCAATACCTGCGAAACCAGGTCGACGTTACGAATCTGGTTCAATTATTAAAATCGACTGACATCGCGTTAACCAGGCGATTAATATCGATGGTTATTAAGGCTTACTGTTTTCAGTTTTCGGGTTTACAGGATGGCAGGCAAAACAATAAGGCTGCAGCCCAGGCCATGACCGGCCTTTTAACTCAGACGGAACCTCAGCTCATGGTCGAGGATAATAATCTTGATCTTCAACTTCAGCTGGAAGACGTGCTAATATCAGTCAAACAGATTATCACTTCGCATCGCTAAGCTAATTATAAATACGGGAATCTCGAATTATGGCAGCACCAAGTCAGGGCATATTATCTCTCAACATCAAAGATAAAAGCGCACTCTATGCGGCCTATATGCCTTTTGTAAAAAATGGGGGGTTATTCATCCCTACCAACAAAAAATATTCGCTTGGCGACGAAGTCTTCATGCTGCTTAGCTTGATGGAAGATAAAGAGCGCCTGCCCGTAGCGGGTAAAATTATCTGGGTTACACCCCAGGGTGCGCAGAGCAATAAAGCCTCGGGTATTGGCGTTCAATTCAGTTCTCAGGACAACGGTACGACTCGAAACACGATCGAAGGTTATCTCGCTGGCGCCTTACAGGCTGATCGCCCAACTCATACCATGTAAGTTCGATTCTTCCCGGTCATGTTTTTTGATTCCCACTGTCATCTGGATCGTATTGATCTGGGTGATCACAACAATAGCTTTTCCCAATTACTCGACGAAATCGGTGCCGAGCAAGTTACCCGTATGATGTGCATTGCGGTGAATCTCGAATCCTTTGAATCTATGTATAAAAGCATTCAGCCCCATCCGAATATATATTGTTCGGCCGGGGTTCATCCAGATTACAAAGACGTAGAGGAGCCCGACGCCGATCAGTTGGTTCAATTAGCTAGAAAAGAAAAAGTAGTTGCTATCGGTGAAACTGGGCTCGACTACCTGGACGGCAGCGAAAATATGGATTGGCAGCGCCAACGCTTTGCAGTCCATATCGAGGCCGCAAAACAATGCGACTTACCCCTGATTATCCACACCCGCAATGCCAAACAGGATACTTTAAACATACTTCGCGAACACGATGCCGACAAAGTAGGGGGGGTTATGCATTGCTTTACCGAAGACTGGGACATGGCGAAGCAGTTAATAGAGATGAATTTTTATATCTCGATATCGGGTATTGTGACCTTCAACCAGGCTGAAAACGTACGCACAATGGCGAAACAAATCCCTGCCAATCGATTGCTCATCGAAACTGATTCACCCTGGCTATCTCCGGTACCATTTCGAGGTAAGCAAAACCATCCTGGCAGGGTTCGTTATGTCGCAGAAAAACTGGCAGAAATTCGCGGTGAAAGACTTGAAGAGCTGGCAGAAGTAACCTTCGAAAATGCCAATCGCCTGTTTAAGCTTCAGTAATCTATTCTTTTACTAGAACCCATCCTTTAGCCGGATTAAAACGCTCACCGTATTTAATTCCATATTCGTCCATCGTGTCGGTCAGTGAACTAACACCCTGTTGCAGGCTATAGTTTAAAGGCCCTCCCCTGAAAGGTGCGAAACCTGTGCCGAATATAATACCCGCATCGAGTAAGTCGATATCATCGACAATTTTTTCATCCAGGCAGGCGGCGGCTTCATTCAAAAGTCGAAACAATAAACGATTCTGAATCATTTTCTGGTCGCCCAGATCTGCATCTCGATCCTTTACGGCTTTACCTTTGTTATATTGATAGAAGCCGCTACCTGTTTTCTTTCCCAGTTTTTTTGTTTTGACAAATTTCTCCAGGCCAGCGGGCACCTTGATGTCGTATGCTTTTGAAAGATTTTCAGCCACTGAATGACAAATATCGAGTCCAACGGTGTCGGCCAGTTCTACGGGCCCCATTGGCATGCCGAAATTCAATGCTGCTTCATCGATAGCTTCCGGAGCAACGCCTTCGTCGTAGAGGAAGATCGCCTCAACCAGATATGGCATCAAAATTCGGTTCACCAGGAACCCCGGGGAGCTCTTCACTACCAAAGGAAGTTTTCCAATATGCAGGGTAAAAGCAAGTGCCTTGTCGATCACTTCCTTTGATGACAGTTTGGTTTTTACTATCTCTACCAGTGGCATCATTGCAACCGGATTAAAGAAGTGGATTCCCACTAGTCGTTCAGGTTGCTGTAATACCGTAGAAAGGTCCTCCAGTGGAATACTCGAAGTGTTGGTGGCGAGTACTGCGTCTGGCTTCATCCGAGGTTCAATATCTCGGTAAATCTCATGCTTGGCTTCCTTGTTTTCGAATATTGCCTCGATAACAACATCGGCTTTCTCGATGCCGTATCCTTTGCAATCTGGAATTAGGCGATCCAGTGCTGCGCTACGCTCATGAGTTGCTCTAATTCTGCGTGAAAAAAGCTTATTGGCGCGTGCCATGGCATTCGATAAATACCGGGGTTCTCTATCCTGTAACGTCACGGTAAACCCTCGCAAAGCACACCATGCGGCGATATCACCTCCCATTACACCGGCACCGATGACATGCACATGCTTCGGTGTAAACGAATTTTTGCTACCAAGACTTTTTAATTGCGTTTGCAGGAAAAATACCCGAATCAGATTCCGCACGGTATCGCCCTGAATCAGACGAGCGACTGAATTTGCTTCTTCTTCCATCATACGTTTTCGATTGCCATAGTATTGAGTCCAGACATCGAGTAAAGCGTAAGGGGCAGGGTAGTGTTGTTGGGACGCTTTTTTGGCGACCTGCTTTTTCATATAAGCTGATAACAGCGTTCGGATACCAGGTAATGAGAGTAATTTGCCGATCAGTGGCATGGATTGTTTTGGTGGTTTTCTCAGCGCTATTTGCTGAGCCGCTCGTTTGATCTGGCGCTGAGGTTGAACCAGGTCAATCAATCCCATTGCTTTAGCCGGTTTCATTGCCAGAGACCGTCCTGACAACATCAATTCAAGCGATTGAGCTGGGTTAATCATTTCGGTCGACCTTACCAAACCACCAAAGGCGGGATGGATACCGAGTTTGACCTCTGGCAGTCCAATCTTGGTTGAGGACGAATCTAGCCCAACTCGGTAATCACAGGCCAGAGCCAACTCGGTACCGCCGCCCATACAAAAACCCTCGATCATAGCGACAGTCGGGCAGGGCAGTGCTTCAATGCGGCTAAACACGTTCTGACCTCGTTTAATCATGATCAGAGCTTCCTGCTTATTAGTAACCGTAAGGAACTCTTTTACGTCGGCTCCGGCGATAAAGCCTGACGACTTTCCGGAACAAATAATGACGGCTTTGGGTGTATCTTTTACTATTTGATCAATCAAAAGGCTGAGTTGATCTAACACAGCGCAGGACAAAACGTTCGTGTCGGTATCTTTTTTGTCCAGCGTTAGCCATAAAATGCCAAAGTCATCGGTATGCGTAGTCCAGTCAATGATTGTATCGCTCATTTATTTGGCACTCCTTTTTTTAGTTGTACTAGTCGCAGCTTTCTTCTTTGTGGCACTCTTTTTCTTGACCGATGCGGCCTTCTTCGACTTAGTTGCGGTCTTTGCTATTGTGCTGGCCAATTTAGTTTCGCGTTCGAGTAACATGGCGCCACCCTGACCGCCACCGATACATAGCGAGGCAACCCCACGGTGTGCGTCGCGAGCCTCAAGTAACTTGGCCAGGTGCAATACAATCCTGGCGCCGCTGGCACCAACCGGATGACCAAGACTGACACCACCGCCATGAATATTCAGTTTATCGAGCGGTATTTCGCCTAGAGCGGAATTGAGGCTAAGGTGATTTTTACAATAATCAATATCATTAAGCGCTGCGACAACGGCGAGCACCTGAGCGGCGAACGCTTCGTTAATTTCCCAATAATCAATTGAATCCAATTTTAAACCTTCAGACATGAGCAACGGTGCAATCGAATGTGCCGGCCCAAGTCCCATTTCAGCGGGGCTTAAAGCAGCCCATTCCGTGCTGACAATGCGCGCCAACACCGGTAAACCATATTTCTTAACGGCTGTTTCACTGGCTAGGACTAGCGCCGCCGCGCCATCAGTAATCTGCGCGCTATTACCGGGCGTTACCAGACCATAGGGTTTATCGAAAGCAGGGCGCAAACTTCCGAGTTTATCTAGCGTGGTATCGGGGCGTACACCATCGTCAAAATCGTATACATTGCCTTTGTTATCATATATTGGTTCGATTTCGGTTAGTTCGTTGTTTTCATGCCCCTGATGCAATCGCATATGACTACCCATTGCAAATTCATCCATCATTTCGCGTGTTATATTAAACCTGTGAGCGATCTGCTCGGCAGTCTGGCCCATATTCATACCGACAACGGGATCGGTTAAGCCTTTTAACAACGCGATAACGGGTGCCATCATGGACGGGTTAAACCGAAATAAGGTCTTCATTTTTGCCGAAATAGTTTTTGAGCCCCACCAACTCGCCAGCCAGGTCACCATTTTGTCGTGTAAAAGCAAAGGCGCACGGCTCATGGCCTCTATACCACCAGCCAGAACTAAATCGGATCGGCCCGAAGCTATCGACATTGATGCATTATCCAGCGCCTGCATGCCTGAAGCGCAATTTCTATGCACCGTATAAGCCGGAACCTTATCGCCGCAACCAAGCCTTAATGCCACAATTCGAGCAATATTAGCTTCGTCTGGGCCCGGCATAGTCGAGCCCATAATCACTTCATCGAATTCTTCTGGCTCAAAAGGCATACGCTGAAGCACAGGCCTTGAGGCATACACGCCAAGTTGTGCATGTGTGAATGGCCCCGGTTTTCCTCGAGCTTTTAGAAATGGGGTCCTACTGCCGTCGACTATATAAACCGGACGCGCATATTTTTTGCTACTGGCAGCCATGATTTAATCCTGTTTGGAAGGTTAACTTAGTTTTGAAGTTCTTAAAACGGATCGTGTCTGAAGACATCGCCTAAGTATAATCCTATTAGTTGCAATATGAAACTTTATCGCCCGTACACTTAATCCATTATAGACAAGAGTATTCTGTTCAATCACTTTATTATTGTTTAAACGTATTTATAATATCCTCGATATGCGCATAATGTATATTATGTAAAGTAAAGCAATATAAAATATTGGCCATCAGAATCTGCTCTGAATCGGTGCACATATAGTCAAAGCAAGGTCGATTTGACTAATATCCTTCAAAATAAAGAACGTTAGGGCCTCTAATTAATCCAAAATCTCAATAGTTCTCTTAGATTTAATTGACTTTTATGTTAACTTCCACTGCCAAAAAATAATTGGCTGGTAATGGAACAGATAGACATTACGTCCCCCGATGACGACACCTTATTTACCGACGAAGAGCATGTCGCTGTAGAAAGCATCGATTTTGAGTTTGAGCAATCTAATAAGGTTCGGGGAATTTATCGGAAACTAATGGTATTTAATGGAAATCACTGTTATCAATCCATCAAAAATAAACATAAGCGTAGGTATAAATATCGTATCGATATCGCTTATCTTAGTCCTCGCCCCTACCGGATCCATAATATCGCCTGGAAATATCTATATGCCGCGCTGGGTGCGCTAGTCTTCAGTGCAATAATGATTTACGTCGGATGGTTTAGTGGGTTACTCAACTCAAGTCCTGGCTCTTATTTTACTACTGCCGTAATTGTTTCTATCGCTTCGACTTTGATCTTGTTTCTGTTATTTGCTCACAATAGTTACGACAAGGTAATATTTAAATCTCAAATTGCAGGAATCGATCTGATCGAATTGATTAATCAATATCCAGATAAAGACTCATTTCGAGATTTTGTCGGCAAGTTTATGGTGCAGATTAAAAAGGCCCGCGCCACGAAAAAATACAAACCCTCTAAATTCCTGACTTCTGAATTGAAAGAACTGCGTCGCCTGAAAGATGAAACCGTTATTACGGAAGAACAATACGAGGTGGGTAAAGCCATAATTTTTGGCCATAGCGCTTTCAAAAACAGTTAATACTACCTAGCCTAATCATGTAAAATACGAGGCTTTTCTGCCTCCTAATACTATGGATCTCACCCCTTTAACCGCGATTTCGCCAATCGATGGTCGCTATGCCCGTAAGACCGCCACTTTACGCCCCTATTTCAGCGAGTACGGCTTAATTTATCACCGAGTCATTGTCGAGATTCGCTGGATTCAGGCGCTTTCCCGGCAGTCCGATATCCACGAAGTACCTGCTTTTACGACCGAAGCCAATCAGTTGCTAGAAGGTATTATCACTAATTTTTCGACCGATAATGCACAGCGTATTAAGGATATTGAAAGCACTACCAATCATGATGTTAAGGCGGTCGAGTATTTTCTCAAAGAACAGGCATCAGACTCTCAGGAACTATCCGCCATTTCTGAATTTTTCCATTTTTCCTGTACCTCGGAGGATATTAATAATTTATCGCATGCACTGATGCTCAAATCAGGTAGAGATGAAATTTTAATACCCGAACTCGATTACATCATTGGCGAATTAAAAAGACTGGCGCACGAAAATAGCAATGTTTCTATGTTAAGTCGAACGCATGGGCAGACGGCGTCACCAACGACACTCGGCAAAGAAATGGCCAATGTCGCCTATCGGCTGCAACGCCAGTTAGATCAAATTAAGAATGTTCCATTGCTGGGTAAAGCAAACGGTGCGGTAGGTAACTATAACGCGCATTTAAGCGCCTACCCTGATATCGACTGGCCTGAGTTTTCCAGACAATTCGTCGAATCTCTGCAACTAAGCTGGAACCCCTACACCACCCAGATCGAACCGCATGATTATATCGCAGAGCTGTTCGACGCCCTCTCCCGCTTTAATACTATTTTGATCGATTTTAGTCGGGACACCTGGAGTTATATCTCGATCGGCTACTTCAAACAAAAAACTATCGCGGGAGAAATCGGTTCATCGACCATGCCGCACAAGGTAAACCCAATCGACTTTGAAAATGCCGAGGGCAATCTCGGAAT
>JAUVCH010000017.1 GCA_030595795.1 Gammaproteobacteria bacterium | reverse complement strand
TTACAAGCAGAAACAGAAGCCGAAGCGATAGTAGCCAGAGGTGAAAAAGAACGGGATACGAATGTTCAGCAATCTCTCGATGATAGCCTCGAAATGGAAAAGCAATTCCAGGCTCGCCTGCCAGAAATATTCCAGTCATTTTTAGATAAGGCTCAGGAACGGGCAGATCAAAGCATCGCCGAAATGAAGTTGCGATACGATGAACATAATAAGGAGCTTCGTGTTTTGGCCGATAAACATGAAAAAGAGGCGCTGGAAAATGCCATCACGCTGATACTCGGCGATAGCCGGTTCAACTCATGAGTCATTTCTCCAGTACTTACCTGAGTACCCGGTTAAGCACTTTTATCAATCGCTTAGTTAATTTTGAGCGATTAGTGACGTTGATTGACTTCGATCTTGATCGAATCTTTTTAGATGTCAGTGAAATAACAGGTCACGACTATCAACTAGATACAACGAATACCAGCCGGATTGAAACTCAGCTGGTCAATCGGGCGCTGGATGATTTCCAGATATTAATACGGTCTTTTTCCGGGAGCGAAAGGCGTTTTTTCTATTTTGCCATTCGCTGGTTTGAACTGGTCAATCTCAAGGTTTTGATTCGTGGAAAATTCAGCTCGATAGACAACGCCGAAATTCACAAACGCCTGGTTGATCTAGGAAGTTTTGCCGACCTGCCAATCAAAAAATTGCTCGAAACCGACGACCCTTACGAGATGCTTCGCATGCTGGAGATAACCGCTTATGCGGGTATTGTACGGCAGGCCCGACGAGTCTACGAAGAGCAGGGCAATGATCTGTTTTTACTCGATGCAACCATTGATCGAAGTTTCTTTATTGATCTCTATCGACGTGCCAGTTTCCTCAATCCAGCGGACGCCGATCATCTGGCTGTGGTGATGGGAAGCCTGCTCGATCGAATTAACCTGTTGTGGTTACTGCGTTATCGATTTTCCTATGGTTTATCCGCAGCCAAATCGTTTTATCTATTAACGGCGGTCGGTAACAAACTCAATTCTGTTGAATTAATGCGCCTGGCGAAAATGGACAGCATTGAAGAAGTGATCGCGGCACTACCCAATCCTTATCAGAAGCTACTCTCAAAAGTTGAAACAGTTTCGGAAATGGAGACTGTCATGGAGTATCACAGCCTGTCTGTCGCTAGCGATACGCTTAACAGCAATAGCAGTCTGGTATCTCGTATCTTTTCCTATATTTTACTGCGCGAGGCTGAAGTACGGTTTCTTCAGGCAATAATAAAAGGCAAGCAACTGGGATTTGATAGCAATCTGATTAAGCAGGCAGTGGGGGCGGCGATCTGATGTGGTCAACGCCAATCCCGATGAAGAAGGTTAGCCTTTACATGGTGGATGCCGACGCACAGCAGTCCGCCATGACGCTAGCGCAAATGTCTGTGATCCACCCATTAGAAAATCAGGATAACAATCAGCTACTGGAGAATTACCCAGCGGCGCCGTTTTTTTCCGTTTACCACCGGCTAAATTTACGATTTGGTAAAATCGCTAGTTTTAGCAAGCAAGGTTTTGAGCACTCGGTGGTTTCAACCGACATCGTCACCTTGCAACAATTACAGAAGCTGGATGAGCAGCTAAAGCGACTATGGGCGCAGGTTTCCGATATCGAAGAGCAACTGCGCCGACAAAATGAAGCATTGCATGTAATTCGGCAACTGTCTGATAGCCTGCAGAAATTCACAGCACTCGATCTGGATTTAAGTCGACTAAGACGACAGGGAAATTTTTTACGAATTTTTGTCGGTACGGTTCCTTTGGGCAATTTTAGTCAGCTAAAACGGGCCCTCTCGCTGACTCATTACATGATTAAATCGTTCTATTCCGGGGAAGGTATTCAACATGTTGTTGTGTTTGGTTCAAGCCAGCAGCATGAGGATGTACAGGCGTTATTGAAATCCGCTGATTTCCGGGCGCTCAAAATTCCCGATGAATTTTCCGGTAGCCCATCCGAACTGCAGGCCAATATGCAGCAGCAGCAGGCGCGAGTGGTTGAGACTATCGGCGAATTAAAGCAGAAACAGACAGACTTGCTGCTGGAAAACCAGCCCGTGTTAAGTGAAGTTCACGAGGTATTAATTAGTGCCAGACCCTATGCCAGTCTGGCAACCGTTTTACAGGGGCGAGGCGGTCTGGTGTCCCTGCGGGGCTGGGTACCCGCGCATAGTGATCAGGCGATAAAACGTCAGCTCGAAAAAGATCTCGAATTTCCCTTTCACGTCGAATTTACTGCGCCTGAAATTGATGAATTCGACGACGTGCCATCGTTATTGAAAAAATCCTGGTTGTTAAAACCCTTCCAGAATCTGGTGACGAATTTTGGTATTCCGGGCTATAAAGAGGTTGATCCAAGTGGTCTATTTGCACTGAGCTATATCCTCATGTTTGGCATGATGTTTGGGGACATTGGCCATGGCGGAGTTATATTGTTAGGCAGTCTTTTTCTCTACAAACGATTTCCACCCTTCAGCATTGTTGGCGCGCTGGCGGGCCTGTCTTCGATATTTTTCGGTTTCATTTATGGCAGTATTTTTGGCTACGAAGAAATAGTTCACGCGCTATGGATGTCGCCAATGCACGACCCGGTTAAACTGCTGCTGGTCGCAGTGGTCTGGGGTGCCAGTTTTCTGCTGATCGCCAACCTGCTGGCAATACGAAATTTCCTCGCGACTGGTTTATATCAACAGGCTTTTTATAGTGGCAAGGGGATGGCCGGATTTTTTTTCTATCTGGCAGCGCTATACGCGGGATACCAGGTGTTTACCAATCAGCCATTTGGCTGGCTCGAGAGCCTGTTTCTGATGGCACCGATGATGGTCATTTTGCATTTCCAGTGGCGGCAGTCTTCTGCTGGCCTGTTTGAGCGAGTCCTGGTTGTCTTTATCGAGGGACTGGAACACATCATTAGTAATGTCTCGGGCACACTTTCATTTTTACGTGTCGCCGCATTTAGCTTAAACCACATTGCATTGGCGGCCGCTGTATTTTCCATCGCCGCCATGATGGATGTCGTCGGCCACTGGTTAACCGTAGTACTGGGTAATATTTTTATCATCGTTCTGGAAGGTGCAATTGTTGCCATCCAGTGTTTGCGTCTCGAATATTACGAAGGCTTTTCGCGATTTTTCGGTGGTAAGGGAAAAGCTTTTGAACCACTTAAAATTGAATTTTAATATCGTTACTGGAGAAGGCTATGACCATTCTTACCATCCTGATTACCGTTAGTGCGCTGAGTATTTTCCTGCTTGGCATTTATTTTCTGGTCTTTCCACGATCAACCAGCCAGTTGAGGCCAGCCTGGATGAAGAGCGGTGTGGCAGTTCAGCTACTGCTGTTTGCATCAGGAATAGTCGGTCTTTTAATCATCGGTACCAGTGAAGTCATGGCGGCCGAGCAGGCGGCTTCAGGCGTGAAGGATATTAGTCTGGGCCATGGTCTGGCGCTCATAGGCATTGGATTACCGACCGGACTCGCTACCATTGGTGCCGGGATTGCTGTTAGTTCGGTGGGTTCTGCGTCGCTCGCGGTAATCACCGAAAAGCCGGAAATGTTCGGTCGAACTCTGATATATCTTGGGCTCGCCGAAGGTATTGCCATTTATGGGTTGGTGGTGAGTATCCTATTGCTGGGCAAGCTTTGATGAAAATCATTGCCGTGGGTAATTCGGAACTGATGGATGGTTTCGCGTTATTGGGCATTAAGAGCTATGCGGATGAATCAGCCGAAGTGATTAACGCGGTTTTGGTTGAACTGGTGCGAAATCGCGAATCCGCGCTGGTTTTTATTCAGCAGGATTTGGTCAATGCCGATATTCCGATGGTGCAGCAGTTACGCAATCAGGGTGGTTCTATTTTAATTAGTGAAATCCCGGGTTTACAGGCAGTGCAGAATTATCAACCGGAAGTAGAGCAGTTGATTAAAAGAGTACTGGGGTCCGCAGTGATGGAGATTAAACCGGGTGAGTGAAAGTGATCAGGTCAAAGCACTGCAGCAGGCCATTCTTGAGCGTGCTCAAAAACTCGCCGAAGAGCATATCAAGCAGGGTCAGATGACTCGAAGCAGAATCCTGCAGGACGCTCGCGAAAAAATAAAATTGATGGAACAGAATGAATTGCTGTCTGCGAAGCTGCAGTCGGAGCGGGAATATCAGCGTCAGATTCAGGCGAGCGAATTGCGCATACAGGCTGAACTCGATCGTAATCGCTGGGGACTGGTTCAGTCGATACTGGATAAAGTAATTAGAGAACTGGCAAAACTGCCGGACGACGATCAGCGTTACCGTGCCATTTTTGAAAATCTACTCAGGCAGGGGGTCGAAAAAATTGGACTGCCCCGACTGGTAGCATCGCTCAATAGTCAGGATATGTCTCGCTTCGTGGATGACTGGGAAGCCATCGTCAAAAAATGTTGCGGAGATGGTCTGAAAATAAGATTAAACCCCGAAGCGAACCGATGTTCCGGTGGTGTAAAGCTGGTTTCGGAGGCAGGCGATGTGATGATTGATAACACCTTCGAAGGCATCATCGCGCGTCGCGATGAAGCATTGCAGCGAATTATCTTCGAAAGGTTATTCTCGACAATATCGGGCAGAGGGATGTCTTTCGATGGGTGAGGTATTAGAAATTAACGGTCCGATCGTCACCATTCGCCAGTCGGGTATTCGTAATGGCGATCAGGTTAAGATCGGTCGCCTGGGGTTGGTCGGAGAAGTCATCCATATCCGTGAAAAAGATGCGCTGGTTCAGGTTTATGAATCGACCGAATCGTTACGTCCTGGTGAGCAGGTTGTCGGACTGGATTATCCACTGTCGGTTGAACTGGGCCCTGGTTTGCTAGGCCAGATATTTGATGGCATACAGCGCCCGCTCAACAAGATTATGGCGCTAAGTGGTGAGCATATCGCGCGCGGGCTGGAAGTATCCGCGCTCGACAGGGACAGGTCCTGGCACTTTGTCGCGGACAATAATCTGGTTGTCGGCAGCGAGCTTCGCGGCGGGCAAATTCTCGGCACAGTGGAGGAAACCGAGACGATTCAGCATCGTATTCTGGTGCCGCCAGATAGTCACGGTATCGTCATCGAACACGCTCCGGAAGGTGATTATAAAATAAACGAAACCATCGTCAGGATCAGAACCGATTCCGGTTCGGTGGAAGATCTTAAAATGTATCATCGCTGGCCTGTGCGCATGCCCAGGCCCTACCAGTCACGGGCCAATTCCAATGTACCGTTAATCACCGGTCAGCGGATACTAGATACCTTCTTTCCTTTCCTCAAAGGCGGAAAAGCGGCGGTGCCCGGCCCCTTTGGTGCGGGAAAAACAATGCTGCAACAGCAGATAGCGCGCTGGGCCAATGCGGATATTGTTTTATATGTGGGCTGTGGCGAACGCGGCAATGAAATAGTTGATATCTTGCAGTCCTTCCCGGAACTGAAAGATCCTTACAGCGGTCGTTCGCTGATGGAACGTACCTTTCTGGTGGCGAATACGTCGAATATGCCGGTGGTCGCCAGGGAAGCCAGTATCTATGTTGGGGTGACCATGGCCGAGTATTATCGGGATCAGGGCTACGATGTCGTAATGGTGGCAGATTCCACCAGCCGTTGGGCCGAGGCGCTACGTGAAGTTGCCGGTCGACTGGGACAAATGCCGGTAGAGGAAGGTTATCCCGCTTATCTGGCGTCACGGTTGGCGGCCTTTTACGAACGCGCCGGATCGGTGAATACGCTGGCTGGCAATAGTGGCTCGGTTAGCCTGATCGGCGCGGTTTCACCGCCAGGAGGTGACTTTTCCGAACCGGTTACCAGTCACACCAAGGAAATTATTCGAACCTTCTGGGCCCTGTCGAAACCGTTGGCCGATGCGCGACATTACCCGGCGATCTCCTGGCTCGAAAGTTTTACTGCTTACGCGGATCGGGCGGCCGAGTGGTGGTCCGAACAGGTCGGCAAACAATGGTATGTGCGTCGTCAACAGGCGCTTTCGCTACTGGCAGAAGCCGACGAACTGGAGAGAATCGTCAATCTGGTCGGACCCGAGGCCTTATCTTCGAACCAGCGCTGGGTGCTCGAAAGCGCGGGATTAATTAAGGAGGCAGTCTTACAGCAATCTGCGCTCGATCCCATCGATAGTTACTGCTCACCACAAAAGCAGTTTCAACTACTGGATTTAATGTTGCAATTTCATGATGGTGGCGTCGAATTAATCAAGCTAGGTATGCCGGTCGAGCCGCTGATCGAACTGCCTTTTGGTGGTGAACTCAGGCGGCTCAAATCGATGGTTCCGAGTGATGATTTGAAGGAGCTGGCTCGCTATTCAGAAAAAATCCGCGAGGCGTTTGACGGGTTGCGGGTGGAATACAGTAATGGACAGGAAACTAAATCATGAGTGAACTCGAATTTCGTAGAGTCAGTTCGATTCATGGCGCGTTGATGTTCCTCAAGGCGGTGGACGGTATAGCGCTCGGTGATCGAGTGGTGATTCGCGACAGGGATAATAATCGACGAAATGGCCAGGTGATTCGTAGCTCGAAAGAAGTGGTCATGGTGCAGGTATTTGAAGGTACCGATAATCTCGATCTTGAGAATACCTGGGTACGTTTTCTGGATGAACCCTTCGAGTTATCCCTGTCGCCCGGCATGCTGGGCCGCAACTTCAACGGCATTGGCGAACCGCGTGATGATCGTCCGCCACTCATTTCTAATTTGCGTAGGAACGTGAACGGCTCGCCGGTGAACCCGGCTGCACGCGCTTATCCGCGCGAATTTATTCAAACTGGAATATCAGCCATCGACGGACTCAACTCGCTGGTGCGCGGTCAGAAACTTCCAGTATTCTCCGGCTCTGGCTTACCGCATAACCGACTGGCAGCTCAAATAGTACGACAGGCCCGATTACCGGGCGATGCTTCTAATTTTGTCATTGTTTTTGCGGCCATGGGCGTGTCCTATTCCGATGCCCGATTTTTCGAACAGGAGTTTGAATCCAGTGGTGTTTTACGCAATGTGGTGATGTTCATGAATCTGGCAAATGACCCGCCAATGGAACGCCTGCTGCTGCCGCGTACCGCGCTTACAGCCGCCGAGTATCTCGCCTACGAACTCGATCATCATGTGCTCGTGGTTATTACCGACATGACCAACTATGCCGAAGCGCTGCGCGAGATAGCCACCGAAAAAGGCGATGTTCCTTCGCGAAAAGGCTATCCCGGATATCTGTATTCTGATCTGGCGGAAATTTATGAACGCGCCGGGCGCCTGCGCGATCGGCATGGCTCGATCACGATGATCCCGATACTATCCATGCCCAGCGACGATATTACCCATCCAATACCAGACCTGACCGGTTATATTACCGAAGGGCAGATCGTGTTAAGCCGTGAATTAAACAATAAGTCGGTATACCCGCCGATCAACGTGCCGCCCTCGCTATCGAGATTGATGAAAGACGGCATCGGTAAGGATTTTACCCGGGAGGATCACCCGCGCGTCGCCAGTCAACTCTATGCCTCCTACACCCGTGCGCTGGAGTCGAGAAACCTGGCGTCGATTATTGGCGCGGAAGAATTATCGGAGCGAGACCATCATTACCTCGAATTTGCCGAACGCTTCGAAGCCGATTTTGTACGACAGGGCGAACACGAAGAACGCAATATTATCGAAACGCTAAACCTGGCCTGGGAGCTGCTGTCACTATTACCACCGAACACGCTCAGCCGGGTTAGCGAAGAGGATTTGCATAAGTATCACAGCTGGGATGGGTCGGGTTAAATGCGGGAGCGGCTCAATATACCACCGACCAAGAGTTCGTTACTCGATTTGAAACAAAAGCTGATTTTTCTCAATGAAGGTTTTCGCCTGCTGGAGCGCAAGCGCGAACTGCTGACACGACTGGTCTACGAAAAGCTGAAAGAATATCGACAGCTTAACCAATCGGCCAGAGACACCATGGCCAACGCCTACCGCTGGCTGAGTATTACGCAGATGCGCATGGGCAGTAATCGTATTCAACAACTGGCCGTTGGCATGCCCGAAGCGGTGGAAGCAAAAATCTTACCGAGACGAAACATGAGCGTGCAATATCCCTCGGTACAGATATCCAAATTACCCCTGCAACCCGTCGGCACTTTTGGAACCGACGCAAGCCTCGATGAAACGCGGTCGAGCTTTACCGACATGGTGGTAAAAACCGCGAAACTGGCCGAAGTCGAAACTACATTGTGGCGATTGCTCGAAGAACAGCGAAAAACTCAGAAGAGGGTGAACGCACTGAAGTACAACGTCATACCCCGGTACGAGCGTACTATCGACTATGTGGAATCTAGTCTTGAGGAAGAAGAGCGGAATAGTTTGTTTCAGCTGAAGGTTTTGGGGGAGCGGAGCGCGTGAATTCGGCCAGCTTCCCCGACAGCGCGGCCAACAATTTAGCACATATAATTATCCGGCAAACATGAAAATGAGGACGGCGGTCATCACCGCGACCAACAGGGTCTGGATCCCACTGCGTAGCCATGAGATATTTGCGATACGTCCGAGTAAAACACCCAGAAAAAAGGTCAGCAGCAGCGCGACAATAATAGCCGCATAGAGCGGAGATAAGGGCAGTGGGACGCCCGCCTGCGATAGCCATAGGGGAGTCAGAATCAGCAGTGAAATGAACAGCGGTGCCGAACCATTAACCAGTGCGATCAACAATGGTGCCAGGCGTGCTGCTTCACCATGCGCACTGTTATGTAGGTCGCTGATCATCGCGCCCTCCAATTTCCCCAGGGCATGCTGTCTTTCTGCAGATTCACTAACGTAGGCACTGCTCACACCACTCATGCCCAGGGCAATAGCTGCACCCAGGCAGGCGTTAATAATGACAGATAACTCGGCAGGTGTACTGACAAGAAATCCGATGATGAGTCCGAGCATGGTGAGTGCGCCATCAAAGCCGTTGACGATAAAATAACGGCGCACAATCTCGTGAGTATGGGCGATACGCAGCAGAAATTCCGCCTTTTTTAACAGCCTCATGAAGTATTAATCAACATCAGTTTCACTGAGAACTTCAACTTCATCAATGCTGTGAAGCGACCCCCCCATATTGCCTATGGCTGATTGAATTGCTTCAAAATTAATAGAATTTCCCTCGATCTCTAGCTGAAGCGTTTCGGTGTTTTCATCTATCTCAAGGACGGTCAAACATACTCGATAATCGTCTCCTACCCCGGCAATAGCCTGGGAAAATTCAAGCGCATTTGGTTGATGGGGTTTAAGCACATCGAGGACAAGTCTTTTGACGGAAACCATAGCGTTTACCTCTATCCGTTTTTTCATTCTGATCAAATGTTATTGCAACAGCAGGTTACTAAAATACTCGGCAACACACTACTGTTCTCGTTGTATAAGCCATCGACGAACAGCCTTGTGAAGCTCCATCACGATCAACACAGTCAGTGCCAGCCCCAGCAGCTCAAGCCAGTGTTCCAGCGAAACCGGCTGGATATGCAATACATCACTAATCCAGGGGGTATACATAGCGCCAATATGCACTAGTTGCGCAATAGCCGTACCCATTAACAATATCGGGTTACGTAATGGATTGTGTCGTAATGCCGAGCGTACTTCAGATCGACAATTGAATACATGAACGTTCTCGAATAAAACCATTAACAACAGGGTTCCATTGCGTGCCTCGTCCAGGGTAAAGCCTTTGGCGATAAGCCACTGGAAGACAGCAAAGGCGACGATTCCGATCACTAAAGCCGAGATCACTACCCGCTCTATCATAAGTCGATTGAAAATGGGTTCTCGTGGTGGTCTTGGTGGGTAACGCAACTCATCGCCTTCGCCGGGCTCGAATGCCAGGGCCACATCCTGAATTCCATTGGTAACCAGGTTCAACCAGAGTAACTGCACTGCCATCAGCGGCAGCGGTAAACCAGTTAACAGGGCTAGTGTAAACAGTACTAACTCCGCCGCACCGGTGGAAATGAGAAGAAAAATCACTTTACGTACGTTCGCGTAGGCAACACGCCCCTCTTCGACACCTGCGACCATCGACGCGAAATTGTCGTCGGTGATGATGAGATCGGCTGTCTCTCTTGCCACATCGGTACCACCCTTACCCATAGCAACGCCCACCTGGGACACGCGCAACGCCGGTGCGTCATTGGCGCCGTCTCCGCTGACGGCCACAAAATGCCCATTCCTTTGCAGAGACTGAACAATGTCCAGTTTTTGGTGTGGCCCCACGCGAGCAAAAACCCGTGCCTCCTGGGTAAGCTGATCAATCGATCCTGAATCGGAAGCCAGCTTCAATTCAGGGCCAGTCACTAACTGCTCGGCGCGTTCCACCATGTCTAATTCCTGAGCAATGGCAAAGGCAGTAGCAGGGTGGTCACCGGTAATCATTGCTACCTCTATACCTGCCTGCCGACAAGCTGCCACGGCGGCTTTTGCCTCGGTGCGCAGTGGATCGATAATTCCCACCAGCCCGATCAATGTCAGCCCTCGCAGGTGTTCTTCGGTAAATATCTCGCCCATAGCCAGTTCAATCTCGCCAGCAGCCAGAGCAAGCACCCGATATCCGCCACTTGCCAGTGTGTAAGCCTGTTGCTCGATCAATTCCTGCTCTATAGTCACGTCCAGCCCAGACGTTGCCATTCTCGTGCACATAGGCAGCAGGCGCTCAAGCGCACCTTTTACAAAGGCACATTGCTTACCATTCACCTGGTTCAGGCTGGCTGAAAACTGCCGCTCTGATTCATAGGCAATAATGGCGACTTCAGGAAAGGCATTGGTCATTTCTGTCTTAACAACACCCGCCTTATGCGCCATCACCAGAAACGCCACATCGACCGCATCACCATGATGAGTCCAACTGGAGTCGGTACGGCCAATAAAACCCTCATTAGTTAGCACGGCAACCTGGCATAGCCGTTCCAGTAGAGCGGCCTCTTCTGCCGATGGCGTACCGCGTGGTGTCAGGATGCTTCCATCCGGTACTGTACCTTCCCCGCTAACCTTCCACGGTTCACGATTCGGAAAGGATATACAACGTGCCGTCAGCTGATTTACGGTCAGTGTGCCGGTCTTGTCGGTGGCGATTAATGTGCATGAACCCAGTGCCTCCACCGCCAGCAGTCGACGCACAATGACGTTTCGTTTCGCCATTCGCCGCATGCCGATAGCCAGGGCAACAGTAAGCGCCACCGGCAGGCCCTCGGGAATAACGGATACCGCAAGCGCGACAGCGAGCAGGAACATTTCGCCGAGAGGCGTACCACGCATCACTGCCACGCCAAACATCGTCAATGCAGCGATACCGACAAAGACCGCCACACGATGAGTGAAAATGTCCATGCGGATCTGTAACGGCGCCTTAGGTGACGGTTTGAAAAGAACATCGGCAGCAATGCGTCCCAATACGGTATTAAGTGCTGTGCCTACCACCACGCCCCGAGCTCGCCCTCGGCCTACTAACGTGCCGGTGAATATCATATTAACGCGATCACCCAGGGCAATATCCGTCGCTAAAATGCTATTGCTATCTTTCCGCACTGGTAAGGATTCACCGGTTAGCAGGGATTCATCCACCTCCATATCATGGGATACGAGTAGACGTAAATCAGCCGGAACTTTGTCTCCAGACTCCAGAAGTACAATATCGCCGGGGACTAGCTCTTCTGCATTGATTTCATAAGTATCTCCTTCGCGTAAGACCCGGCATCGTGCACTAACGAGTTGCTGCAGTGCTGCCGCGGCACGCTGGGCTGAATACTCCTGAATAGTGCCGATAACCGCATTAATGAACAGGACCGCAGAGATAAAACCCGCATCAGACCATTCCTTTATTACTATGGATAACAAAGCGGCCGCGACAAGAACATAAATAAGTGGACTGGCAAACTGACGAAGGAAGACGGATCCAATACTCGGCATCTTAACCTGGGGTAATGTATTTCGCCCAAATTGCTCAAGGCGGGCTGCGGTTTCTCTGTAGGTTAGACCATGAAGTGAACTTTCCAGTGCAACAAGGACAGTATCAATCGAGGCTGAATGTGCGGAAGCAATAGGATCAGTTGTATTTGGTGGTGTCACTTAGGCAATTTCCAGGACACTATCCAGTATTTATCGGTAGCCTGGTTCCTCAGCAGTATCACAAAACTCTATCCGAGTTTTACCAAAATCGTATCGCATTTGGCATGGTGTAAAACGCCATTCGCGGTAGAACCGAGTAGAGCGCGAATTCCATATTTGCCATGACTACCTACCACAATCAGGTCGGCATTGTGTTTTTCTCCCAAATCACAAATATTAGTATAGGCTTGCCCGAATTTTACGTATCGGTACTTTTTTGCAATATTGTACTGATCAGCCAGTTTATTGATTTTTGGTATCACATCTTCCTTAAGTTTTCGTTGATAATCCTTCGGCAATAAACTGTATTCTATAACGTGAACAATGGATAAACGGGCCTGGTATTTCTCGGCAAGCGAATTAGCCTTCGCAAGTATTACCTTGCTTTCCTCCGAGGTATCAATGGCACAAAGAATATTTTTATACATCGTATAATTCTCCTGAGTATTCTAATAGGCAAGTATCACCCGTTTATCGATAATCGCCTTGACCGGAATCAAAGGCGGTTGAAGATAACAATGAGGAGTAATGCCTCAAAGCCCTAATAATATTTTGTTTTTTAACAGGGATCAAAAAGCAAAAACTAAAACCTGCCTGTCAAAACGGGTTACTGATTCAAAAAATACGTAGCTAAAGGGTATCTGTGGTGCCTATAGCCCTGTTCAGATTTCCTGATTCTGCACCATAGCCCGGCTTGCCAGTGCATGCGATATTTCACTATGAGAAATATTAAAGTCATCACCCGGGGTGTAGAAAATCAGTTCGTCGCACATTGAAGCGTGACGCTTTTGAGTCGAGTCAGCCATATCATAGTCAGCTGTTATGCCGTAGATATACTTGCCTTTAGCGCGTGCATATCCGCATTCGAAGCCTGTCCAGGCTTCTACTTCTATACCATCCAGTATAACGATAACAATATCCGATTTATCCAGTTCAACCTGATAGCATTCCTGTATTTGTCTCGGTGTCATGCTGCTCTCATCAATTTCGAGATCGACCTGAGGAATACTGATCTCCATGTAAGGGTTGTCATCGGTAATGGTCTCACGCAGCGCAAGGTTCCAGACTCGGGAGGCCTGCGAGGTATTGTAAGCAGCGAGATAGGCTCTGATGCCCTGTTGCATCCCCATTTTTACATTTGGGGTAATGGTTTCCGGCTCGGGGCTGGTATCTTTCTGCGCGGCTATACGTAGCACATCCTCAAGCAAAATATCACCAGTCATCAGCGCATGGCTAATCACGGTGCCGTTGATATTCGGCAGGTAACGTAACCGCGATATATCGTCCAGCGTCAGTGCGGTGCCGCTGGAATATACCGGTATTGATACATCATGGCTGAGTTGCTCGGTCAACGCGAGTTCCTCCAGAAAATCGCCATCCATTACTTCGGTGGCTTTGTGGATTATGCCTGCGATACCCGATACCTGTAGTTCCCGGATAATGTCTTCCGGTTTAAATGCGGTCTGTGTCTCCCAGCCGTCGATCATGACGTAACCGTCGCGCGTCACCAGGTGAACAATTATCCCGCCGGGATGGCGATTCGCGGCCTCGATTACCAGGGAGGCATCTGTAATAGCGATGGTTCCGAGTACTACGCGGGCAGCCCCGGATTCGAACCAGTCATTGATCTGACTCAGCGTTCTGATTCCGCCTGACACCTGTACCGGCGTATCAGTTTCAGAGATCATCTGCTTTATCAGTGCTTCGTTATTAGCCTCCATCGAGCGTGCCGCATCAATATCGACTATTTGTATAATACTCGTACCGGCATCGGTAAATTTTTGCAACGCATCCAGAGGCGAAATATCGTGAACCGTATCATTTCCCTCGCTGGCGGAGCGCGTGATGACTTTGCCTCTCTGAATCTGAATTTCGGGAATGATTAACATGTTTACGAATCTCCAGGGTAATTTAATCTTTATAGTATAACATGTCCCCCTTATTGACGATTCGATGGTGCCTGCCGACTTCCTTAGGGTCGCACCGCGCGAAGATCTCGGTAATTTGATCATTTCTTCCTATACTTCTTGGTTAGATTGTCTTAACAATAATAGTCACAATAGATCAATGTGGCATAATCGGTCTGGTTAGCGGGGGTTAAATTCGTGAGTATTCAAAAAAAGCGCTTTATAGTTAACTTGATACTGGTAATTACCGGTGGTCTTTATATTTATCCTGCGCAGGCTGCGGATACCATGTATTTTTCTGCTCTGGAAAATTCAGGCCCACAGGAAGTAGCAAAACTTGTGCTTCGTGAAGCCTATGAGCGTATCGGAGTTTCGGCTCAGTTTAAACCTATGCCGGGCGAACGTGCGCTCATCGAGTCAAATCTTGGCAGAACAGATGGTGAAGTGGCCCGAATCAGCGGAATCGAAAAAAAATATGATAACCTGATCAGAATTCCCATAGCCATCAGTCGACTGGAAGGGGTCGCCTTCTCTATCGATCCTGATTTATCCGTTAACGGGTGGAATAGCCTGAAAGACTACAGGATAGGGGCATTTACCGGGTCCAAGTTTGTCGAAAGAAACACCAGGGGCATGGATGTCGATTATTCGCCAGGGGTGAAGAACCTGTTCTCCATGCTGGAGCGGGATCGCGTGGACATGATAATCATTCCATACCTGAGTGGTTTGAAATATATTAAAGACCAGTCTCTAGTCGGATTTACACGGTTAACTCCTCCTCTGATAGAGATCAAGCTTTATCATTACCTCAACAAGAAGCACCTGGAAATTCTGCCTCGTATAACGAAGGCGCTAGAGGCCATGGAAAATGAAAATCGGATACGAGCTCTTCGAAACGGTTTCATTTCCGAGTTAATAAAATAGAAGCCATAATGATTCGGTATAAGATTCGAGCATGAAAAATGTTAACACGCCACTGTCGAGGCGCCTGATCCTGTATATGGTTCTCTGTAGTTCCGCGATCACGTTTATTATTTCTGCCAACCAGCTCTATCGCGAATACCAGGCCGAACTCGAGGTTATCGATGATGCTCTGGCGCAAATTAAAACCGTCCACGTGGGTACGGTCATGGAGACGCTCTGGGTCTTTGATATCGATAAGCTTCTGATTATTCTGGAAGGAATTTCTCACATACATGATATCGAGTATGTGGCCGTCTTCGAGAACGACAAAGAGCTAATATCGGTAGGGGAGGTAATAAGTAGCAACCACATTTCGGATTCTTTCCCGCTAATTCACAGGGCAAAACAGACTGAAAATATAATTGGAAATTTGAAAGTCGTAATAGATTTGGGCCCAACCTATAGTCGGATATTGGATAAAGCAATATATATCGTCGCCAGTAACGCGATCAAAACCGTTATCGTGGCCGGGCTAATGCTGTTGATCATTTATCAAGTTGTGACCCGGCACCTGACCAGGATCGCAGCTTATTTGAACGATATCCAGACTGGACAAGCCAGGGAACCCCTGGTTTTAGATCGCGAAAGGAGTTCCACAACCCGCAAGGATGATTTAGATTTCGTGGTCGAATCAATTAATAATTATCTGAGCGAAATTAGCGGCTATCTGGTCGAGAATAAAATGGCCGGGCAATTGTTGCTCGAAACATCTGAGCTCAGTCAGAGAATCATCGAAAACGCGCCCATTGGCATGGCAATTTATGATTCGACGGGTCAATGTATTACAACCAATACCGCCTATGCGGAAATGGGTGGTGGTACGCAACAGCAAGTGCTAGAGCAAAATTATAACCACCTTGAGTCCTGGAAAAATAGCGGGCTTCTCGACGCGGCCAAACGAAGCCTCAACCAGCAAAAGAAGGTGCGTGAAGAAATCGAAATCTTAACAACCTTTGGCAGGCAGAGCATATTCGATGTTTATTTTATGCCTTTTGAAACGGGTGGTGAACAGCATCTGCTGTTCATGATCGATGACATCACCACGCGCAGGCAAAACCAAGCTGAAATCGACAAACACCGCAATCGGCTGGAGCTACAGTTCGAGGAGCGTGGCACAGAATTGCAATTGGCCCGGGATGAACTTGTGCTGATAATCGATACCCTCAATGGTTATGCCTATCGCGACGTTATTGACGAAACTTCAAAAGAAACAGAAACATGTGTCTATATGACGAATGGGGTTAAAAAGCTCACAGGTTACACTGCCGACGAGTTTCTCGGAAAGGAGAGAAAAACATATCCCGATTTAATCCACCCTGAGGACAGCGAGATGGTCTGGGCAAAGGTGAAGGAGGCGGTTGATACCCACCAGGAGTTTGAAAGCCATCACCGAATTCATACCCGCGATGGCGAAGTACGCTGGGTCTATGAGCGTGGGCACGGTGTTTATGATGAAAATGGCGAACCACGTTTTGTAGCGGGTTACATTATCGATGATCACGAGCGTATGAAAGGCGAGATCGAGCTTGAAAAGCACCGTAATCACCTCGAGCAACTGGTAGAGGAACGCACCAGGGAGTCGAAACAGGCACGGGAAGAACTGCTACTGATAATCGGCACTCTCAATGGCTATGTCTATCGCGATTTGGTAGATGAATTGCCGGACTTGGGGTTTGCGGCAGATAATTCGGTCTATATAACAGGAGGAATTGAAAGGCTCACTGGTTATACCGCCGACGAGCTAATGGGTAAGGAAGTCGAAGCGACATTTTCAGGTTTGATGCACCCTGACGACCGCGATATTATCTATGCCAAAACAAGAGAGGCTATCGCTGCAAATCAGGATTTTGAATTAAATTACCGAATTATTAAACGCGATGGTGAAGAGTGCTGGGTTTATGAGCGTGGGCGCGGTGTTTATGATGAAAATGGCGAGGTAATTTATATGGAAGGCTACGTCATCGATGATAGCCGGCGCAAGAAAGCCGAAACCGAACTTGTCGAATATCGTGATCATCTGGAGCAACTGGTCGAGGAACGCACTAGAGAGTCGACACAGGCCCAGAATGAATTAACGATGGTAATCGATACCCTGAATGGTTTTGTTTATCGTGACAAATTTGTTGAGTTATCAATTCTGGGTAGCAAAACAGAACAGCCGGTCTATTTGACAAAGGGTGTTGAGGTGCTCACCGGTTATACATCTGCCGAGCTCGTAGACGAGAGGGAAATGACATTTCCGGATCTGATCCATCCTGAAGACGTTGACATGGTCTGGGAAAAGGTAAAGGCGGCTATTAGCGCAAATCGGAGCTTTGAACTCAATTACCGAATTATTACACGCGATGGAGAAGAACGCTGGGTTTACGAGCGTGGACGAGGCGTCTATGATGAAAATGGTGAACCACAATTTATAGAGGGTTACGTCCTCGATGATCACGAGCGCAAGAAAGCCGAAACCGAACTTGTCGAATATCGTGATCATCTGGAGCAACTGGTCGAAGAGCGCACCCGAGAACTGGAACTGGCCCAGGTTGAAATGGTGTTGGTAGTCGATACCCTCAATGGCTATCTCTATCGCGACGCTGTTGACCAGCTACTGGTCAAAGGGCAGGAGTCGGAAAAACCAGTCTATATTACAAAGGGCATTGAAAGGCTTACCGGTTACTCCGCCAGCGAGCTGTCGGGCAAGGATGGAATTACATTTCCGGACATTGTCCATCCTGAAGACATTGAGCTGATGTGGGAAAAGGTCAGGAAGGGCGTTGATGCCCACCAGGAGTTTGAAATCAACTATCGAATTCAGACCCGCGATGGTGAGGAGCGCTGGGTCTATGAACGTGGGCACGGTGTTTATGACGAAAACGATGAGCCAGTTTTTGTAGAGGGCTATGTCATAGATGACCACGAGCGCAAAATAGCCGAAACTGAACTCGAAAAATACCGCGACCATCTCGAGCAGCTGGTCGAGGATCGCACCGGGGAACTGGAAGATGCCCAAACCGAACTGGTGCGACAGGGGCGCCTTGCCACGCTCGGTCAATTGACGGCAACGGTTTCTCACGAGCTCAGAAATCCTCTCGCAGCACTACGTGCTTCCATTTACACAATAAAAAAACTAAGTCACGAAAATTCTAATGTTACGTTTGCCCGGGCTGTCCAGCGCTCCGAACGTACTATCGGTCGCTGTGACCGGATCATCGATGAACTGCTTGACTATACGCGCATTACCGAACTTAGACTGTCCGATATTCTGATGGACGAATGGCTAAATTCGATTATTGCGGAGCAGAATATTCCAGAGGAAATTAATCTGCAGAAAAACTATTCGCTACCGGAGCTGGTGTTATCGATCGATGCCGAGCGTTTGCGGCGCGCTATTGTTAATGTAGTCGAAAACGCCTGTCAGGCTATGCTGGTTAATCAGCAGCCGGGTCACTATATCGATGATAGTCGGCTAGCAATTGAAACCAGGCAGGAAAAACAGGGGGTCGCTATATCTATAACCGATTCAGGTTCTGGTATTTCAAGTGACGTACTGGAAAAAATATATGAGCCGCTATTTTCAACCAAGGGATTTGGGGTGGGACTTGGCATGTCGGTGGTTAAACAGATTGTTGAGCAACATGGCGGCAATGTGATTATCGATAGCGAGTTGGGTAAAGGCACCACGGTCACAGTCTGGTTGCCGATAGAAATGCCGGTAGAAATCCGCACAGAAACGGTAATGGCGGAATGAAAATTTGTTTCGACGACGACCAGCTTTGATACGCCAGGTATTGCAACGACATTACTCGCTGGTTGTAGGTTTTCTTAATCGGCTTCGTAGGTGCCCCGCCATTGATTTTTTATCTCCTGGAAGCGCTTGCCGATGCGCGGTGTACTGGAAGTGTTTTCTGGGTCGAATTGCCAATTGCTGAATCAGGACAGTCTAATCAGGTGATTGAGCAGAGATCTGATTCTGAAACGGTACCTGACTTGCCACCAGGTTACTTTGATCGACTATGTCGACCGATATTAATAGAGCCAGCGGAATTGGTTTTTACGAGTACCTGACCAAGCCGGTAAATTTAGACAAAACGCTTGCGGTTATTCGAAACGCCCTCGCTGAACAGCGCGAATAATAAGTTCGAATTTCGAGCGTGATTGTGGGCTATAAGCAGATACCTAGGCCAGACAAGCCCGCAACACCGCAACCACCCGATCAATCTGCTCTTTTTCAATTATTAACGGCGGTAACATACGGATTACGTTCGCCCCGGCTGGTAACGCGACAATCTTATTGTCGAGCAGATGGGTGAGTTTCTCCTGCGCTTTTTGCTTGAGCTCGATACCGATCATCAGCCCAAGCCTGCGTACAACGCGAACCTGAGAAAGATCCTCAGCTTTCAATTGAGTTTCAAAATAGTCCCCGAGTTCGGCGGCGCGTTTCGCTAAGTCATCATTTTGAAAAACGTCAATCGCAGCGAGTGCGGCAGCGCAGGCCAGTGGATTACCACCAAAAGTCGTGCCATGCAGGCCGGGACCGACTTCGAAATCGGCGCTCAGCATGGTGGCACCAATCGGTACGCCGCCGCCCATGGACTTGGCGATTGTCATGATGTCGGGTTGCAGATCGAAATACTCGCAGGCGAAGAATTTTCCGGTGCGACAAAATCCGGTCTGGATTTCATCGATGATGAGCAATGCGCCGCGCTCGTTACATAGCTCGCGTGCTGCGGCGATATAGTCCGCCTGGATTAGATTGACACCACCTTCGCCCTGAACCAGCTCGAGCATCACAGCGGCTGTTTTATCATTGACGACTGCTTCGAGCTTCTCGATCTTGTTTAATGGCACATAGTCGAATCCCGGAACCAGTGGCTCGAAGGCCTCGCGGTACTTTTTGGTGAAGGTTGCACTTACCGAACCCATGGTACGACCGTGAAAACCGCGCATCGCAGTGACGAAATTAGGCCGACCGGTATGTAGTCTTGCGAATTTTAAAGCGGCTTCGTTAGCCTCGGTGCCCGAGTTGCAAAGATAAGCCTGGGTCAAGCTCAATGGCGTGACTTCAACCAATTTTTCCAGCAGTTTTGAGCGAACGTCGTTGTACAAAATGTTTGGACAGGTAATTAATCGGGCAGCCTGCTGTTGAATCGCTTCGACCAGTTTCGGGTGTGAATGACCCAACGATGCAACACCGATTCCAGCGGCACAGTCGATGTATTGGTTATCGCTCTCGTCGTAGAGAATAGCGCCTTCACCACGCACCGCGACGAGATCGCGTTTCGGGTAAAGATCCAGGCCGTATTCATGTTCGAGCGCCTTGTAATCGGTCATTGTATGTGCGTCCCTTTGCCATTGAGTGCGTCAGTAATCGGTTGTTCGGTTCTGCCATCGGTGATGATGACGTGAGTTTTACCACCAGCGGTGAGTTTGGTCAGGGCAAGCAACTTACGTTTTATACGCCCCTCGACTTCAGCTTCGCGTCTATTGAGCTCCGCGATGCTCATTTTCTTAACCAGAGATTTTTCGTCATCAGGGTTGTCAAGAAAGCCAGGTGCTTCGATGAGCTGAATAACCGTATCAATCTCCAGCGCGTTAGCAATTTTTGCGACAATATCGTCATTCTCAGAATTAATCGCAAAGCCATTTTCATCAACAATAGGAATAGTTAAAACCGGGCAGTAACCATTGCTCAGCAGGAGTTCGAGTAAATCGGTATTAATGCTGCGCGGCTTGCCAGAGAAGTCGCGCTTGATCAGGGTTTTACCATTCTCACGAACACGTATGCCCTTGTTACGCTCACCCTGTACCAGGCGACCATCGAGACCAGTAAGCCCTACGGCGTTAATATCCCTTTGCTGGCAAAGTTCGACGATACGCTTGTTGCGCAAGCCGGAATAGCTCATGAGTATGGCATCGATTGCATTTTGATCGGAAAAGACACTGCTATAGCCCGAGGCCGAGGTGAGTACGGTTTTTTCGAAACCCATCTTCTTCGTAATTTCATCGCGTAGAACATTCGCACCGTGCACGATGATGAATGGCTGCGGCTGCTGGGCCAGGTCGCTGATGACGGCTTCGAGATTAATACTTTCGCCACCGCCTATTTTGATCAAAATCATAATGCTATTGTCTGATTGTTTTCGATGGGTTGCCAGTCGCTCTCGCCTGCAAAAGGTCGCGAACAAACCAGGCTCATGTCGTCTGTTTGCTTTTGGTGCATCTGAAAATATTCTGGTGTTTCACTGTAGTTGGTCGACAGACTGTGTTGTTGCCCATCCGACATAATGATATTCATTGCACGAACATAGCTACTACGTTTTTTGATGATATCGACGCCCTTGGCCAGCGCTTGTTTTTGATCACCCTTGTCGAAGCGACGGATATAGTTATAAATTTTCTCAGCACCGATACGGCCTTCGGATTTAACTTTGACGCCGCGTAACTCGCCATTAAATATGAATATCGACTTGCCATCACTAAACGGCATATTGTTTTCGACGACAATACCTTCATCGCGAAACGCGCTTCGTGCATGGACTAACAATAAAGTAGTCTTGTCGAACTGCGATAAATCGTCTTCCCAGGCCGGTTTAATGTTGTGGTACTGCCGCCACTCACCCTTGTCTAGCCAGGCACAACCCCAGCCATGACCCTGGTATTCACGACTAGTCCGTGATACTTCGGAAAAAGGTTTTAAAAAAGAAGCAATTTCAAAAGGTCTTTCCGATTTGGCGAATAGAATTCGGCACATACGTCAGGCCGGATGTAATCCCGGAAAATGCAGCCCAGTGGTTTCGTCGAAACCTTTCGAAATATTAAAAGCCTGTACCGCCTGTCCGGCTGCACCTTTCATTAAATTATCGATGGCGCTGATAACGACCAGTCGGTTGCTGAGCGGATCGCGCTCGAAGCCGATGTCGCAATAGTTACTTCCGGCCAGTAATTTGGGTTCTGGATAGCGGTGGATGCCGGTGCGTTCCTTGACGATGCGGATAAAGGGTTCGTCACCGTAGGCGCTACGGTAAATTTTCCAGATATCTTTTTCTTCCAGATCTTTGTTCAGAAACACATGCGAGGTGGCCAGAATGCCACGAACCATTTCAATCGATGTCGCCGAAAAATGGATATTGCTGGCACCTAATGACTGTTGAATTTCGCCCAGGTGACGATGCGCCGTCGGCTTGTAAGAACGCACCGCACCGCTGCGTTCGGGGTGGTGGCTGCTTTCGCTCACCGCATTGCCGCCCTGGCTGGAACCAGCTTTCACTTCGACAACCGATGATTCGACGATGCCTGCCTGGTAAAGCGGATGTAATGCGAGAATAGTCGCAGTGGCATTACAGCCAGCGCCTGAAATTCGTTTAGCACCCTTCATTTCTTCGCGGTGTAATTCGGGAATGCCGTAGACGAAATCCTTGAGCCGGTCTGGGCAGGCATGTGGTTTGCCATACCAGGTTTCGTAAGCCACTGGATCACTAATACGAAAATCAGCCGATAGATCGATTAATGTATCAGCAAGCGCTTCAAACTCGTCGAGACGATTCATCATGTGCCCATGCGGCAGTCCGAGGAATAGCACGTCGCAGGGTTCGAGTTCGTCGATTGGAACGAATTTCAGTTTGGTGATTTTGCGTAAATTCGGGTGCAGATTGGACACCATTTTACCGGCGTGTCGCTCGGAAGTGACTTGCTGAATTTCGACCTCAGGATGGAATAATAAAATACGCAGTAAATCGCCGCCGGTATAACCGGAAGCACCGACGATAGAAACTCGAATCATTATTGCTTGACCTGCTGGATGACGTAGTTGACAACCTCGGCGGGAATATCGATGCCGGTGGTGTCGATACTGTTACGAAACTCCATGGTGTAATTCACTTCGTTGACTAGCAAACCGCGTTCGCTTTCGAATAAATCGACTGCAACTATGCCGCCGCCAACGGCTTTGGCTGCTGCGATTGAAATTTCCGCGACTTCGTTGCTGACTTCGCATTTACTCGCGATGGCGCCACGGGCGGTATTAGTAATCCAGTGATCGGAGCTGCGGTAAATGGCTGCAATACATTCATCACCTAATACGAAACTGCGTATATCGCGGTTTTGTTTTTCGACATACTGTTGAATGTAGAAAATCGAATGGTGATAACTTCCTAGTACCGTCTTGTGTTCCAGCACGGTTTCAGCCGCATCACGGTCGTTAATTTTTGACAGTAAACGCCCCCAGGAACCGACAGCCGGTTTTAATACAACCGGGTAACCAAGCTCTTCGATTGCATCGAGTGCCGATTCTTCGGTAAAGGCCACGCGACACTCGGGTTGGGCGATGCCGTTTTCCTTGAGCGCGGCAGTGGTGAGCAGTTTGTCGCCGCAGACTTGCGAGACATGATGCGAATTCACGCAGCGAACCCCGGCGGATTCGAACAGGCGCAGGGCGTGTAATGCACGTGAATGATTAATCGAACGCTCGACCAGGATATCGATATCAGGTGCGGTGTGAAAATCGAGGATTAGTTTGCGGTCGTCAATCATGACAGGATCGACACCTGCATTCTTGAATGCCTCGATAAGTAGCTTTTCTTCCTTACGAATCAGCGAATGCAGCAAGCCAATTCTCACTGGCCCCAGTCCTCTTCAGCAGAGGGTGCTTCGCCGATCTTAACAGGTTCGAGATTTAGAATTTCAAGTTCCACACCACAGTCGTCACAACTGAGAAGTTCACCGACCACTGCATCGCTGGTTAGTTCGACATCGGCACCGCACACGGGACATTCAGACATTTGGGTTTCCTCTATTTGGAAGGATTTAGAATCGCCGATATTCTATTCGTTCGAATTGGTTGAGTACAGTAGCAACCGGAATAAAATCGGGGTTGTCGGTTGGCAAATTAAGAAATCTTAGCGCAGATGCCTTTTGCTGTGTTTAAATTGAAGATATGAAGTCATCGACGCTGGTTATTCAATCGCACAGCAATCCACTACCGTATCAATGGTTGCAGACCTGCCTGGATTCTGTGCAGCAATGGGCGCAGAGTAACAATTATGACTATTGTTTTTTAAGCGACGATAAACTTTTTGCTGCGGTGCCGGAAGCATTGCTTGAGAAAACTGTTAATCAAAAAGTCATTGCGACCGATCTTGGGCGATTGCGATTATTGCAGGATGGTCTCGAAGCAGGGTACCAAACTGTCATCTGGTGCGATGGGGATTTTCTGATATTTAAACCGGATAAATTCGACCTGCCTGATTCAGATTATGCACTGGGTCGAGAAGTTTGGGTGCAATCTAATGAGTCGGGCAAATTAAAGTCTTTTAAAAAAGTTCACAATGCGTTTTTGGTGTTTCGACAGGGTAATCATTTTCTTGGTTTTTACGCGGATACGGCGGAACGATTGCTGTGGCTTAATCGAGGCAGTATGCCACCACAGTTTATTGGTCCGAAACTACTAACGGCTTTACACAACATCGCGATTTGCCCGGTGATGGAAAGTGCCGGAATGTTAAGTCCGCTGGTGATGCGTGATCTGTTAAATGGTGGTGGTAAGGCGCTGGATTTGTTTCGGCTGAAGTCACCGGAGCTGATTTACGGGGCGAATTTGAGTGGGTCTCTGGCTGGTAAAAAAGGCTTTGGCGAAGTTGATATGGGTCGATTGATTGAGGTTTTGTTTGGGGAGGGGTGTTGAGCACCCTACGTCACCCAACATCCGGAAGCGGAACCCCCAAACCAAATTCCCTCTCAACCAACTCCGCAACTCCCAGCAAAAACTCATCCTCATAATGTCGACCAATTAACTGCGCGGCAATGGGCAAGCCTTCACTATGCATCCCACAGGGAAGGGTGATTGCCGGGTGCCCGGTCATGTTAAAAAATGAGGTGTAGCGAGTGATTGTGTTTCCCGCAGGTTCAGAGTAGCCATTGGTGATAACTTCAGTCGCACCAATTTTGGGTGCAATAGCGGGTGTCGCAGGTGTCAGCAAAATATCGACATCGGCGAAAACCTTATCAGTATCACGTCTATAGGTTTCGATGAATCGTTTGGCACGTACATATTGTTCAGCGAGCAAGCACTGCCCCAGCGCCAGGCCAGCGCGAAAATCCTGGCTGTATAATTCACCACGTGATTCCAGATACCGGTTATGGTAAGACAGTGCCTCGGGCATTTGCACGGTGAGTGATACAGTGCGAGTGTATTCCATCGAAGGCATGGGTACTTTTTGTACTTTTGCACCAGACCTGGTTAACAGTGTAATTAGTTGGTCGATACTGGATAAGATTTCGTGATCGGCATTTTCGAAAAAGAAGGTTTCAGGAATGCCAATGGTTAAGTTTTTTAAATCGACGATATCGGGCACTGGTCTTGGTGAATTATCGAGCGTATCGAACAGGATTTTCGTATCAGCAATACATCGGGTAATCGTGCCGACATGATCCAGAGTCCAGCTGTAAGGCAATACGCCTTCTGTGCTGATCCGGCCATAGGTCGGTTTGAATCCAATCAGTCCGCATAATGCGGCAGGTGCCCGCACTGAACCGCCTGTGTCGGTACCCAGTGCCGCAGGGCAAAGTCCGAAACCGACCGCAGCGACCGAGCCACTACTAGACCCGCCTGCGAGACGACTATGGTCGTAGGGGTTGGGTGCTGTGCCGTATAAGATGTTCTCGCCAGTCGCGCCATAGGCGAATTCGTGCAAATTATTTTTACCGAGGAAAATGGCACCCACAGCATTCATGCGCGAAACCGACAGGGCATCTGCTTCTGCGATATTATCCTGCAATACGCGCGAACCGCCGGTCGTGGGTAACCCTTTGACATCGAATAAATCTTTGCAGGAATAGGGGATTCCTGACAATTTAGATTTATCATCTGAGAGATCGATTGACGCAGCCCGTTCGAGGGCCGCTTCAATATCCAGGCTGATGAAGGCTTTACTCAGGTCATTTAACCGATCGATTCGTTCGGCAAACAGACTAACGAGCTCGACTGCTGATATTTCCTTGTTGATTAGCAGCTTTGATAGATTTTCTATCGTCGAAAAGGCTAGCGGGTGACTCATTATCGATCCTCGATTTGACCTGCCGGTGGGATATCACCAAGGTCAACTTTGCGTAGTATTTCGAGCTGATCGAGCAAGTCCTGAAACCCGGTGATGATGCCAAGCTTTGGGTCGACCAATTCTGATAATTCGCTATCGTCCCAGGGGTAGCAAGCGAGCTGATCGCGTATACCCGTCAGGGTTTCGATTTGTAGTTTTTTCATGGGTGATACCACGGCTTGTTTCAGCGTGAGTTTACGCTAGTATATGGAATTTCCAAATCTGATTCAGGTTGCCGTAATATGCCAAAATTTCTAAGTCAGAATCAGGTCAATGATTTCCTCGAAGCTGGATTTCTGGCACCGATCGATGTGATGTCTGAAGACCAGGCCCTGTCGTATCGACAGCGTCTGGAAGCCGCTGAAAGCGAATATCCGCAGGAGCTCAATGCAAAGACGTATCGGTTACGCACTTCAGGCTTATATGCCACCCCCAGCTCAACAGGTATTGGGCGAATATTTTGTATCAGGGTGCGGAGCAAAAACGTGCTTATTGAATTATTTCCGTCTTAGCCGCTCGCCATCATGCTGAAATATCTGCCCAAATCCCTCAATAACATCGTCAATTCCCGCACGGCGTAAGCAGCTCCACATCTGTCCCTGATTACTGGTGATGACTGGCTTTCCAATAATACCTTCGATTTCCTGAGCGACTTCCAGCGCACGTATGCCGCCACAACTAAGGAAAATAGCATCAGCGTCGGGCCGGTCTATCTCCAGCGCGAACTTTTTCCAGTAGTCGGGTGTAACGCGGCCGAACTCAATACCGGTGGTAAGGTTTAGGCCCTGAATGTCGAGTACCTCGAAACCTTGTTCGACTAAAAACTCGGCTTCGTTGGTGTTGATTTCGTCGAGGTAAGGTGTACCGATAACGAGTTTTTTAACGTTTAACTCGTTGAGTGCATCGATCACGCCGGTGACCAACGTCATTGGTATGGCGTAGGGTGCGCCTTTTTTAATTTCGTTTTTGATTCGTTCTTCTCCGATGACGATGGAGCCCGAGGTACAGCTATAGCTAATGACGTCTGGTTTGGTATCGGGCTGGATACGCGCGGCTGCTTCGGCCATGTGCTCGATATGCCGCGACAGGGTTTCGTTGGTGGTGTAGTCGTCGGTCTTCAGGCGGGTGATGTGAATACCTACATCGTGTGGTGCCATATCGGTAAAATCGGCTTCTGCGGCGAGATCGGTGGACATGAGGATGAAGCCGAGTTTAGCTCGATGATGTCGACCCTCGTCCATTTCGACCTGTCTTATGGTGGATTTGATTTTGTCACCTGATTTAAACATTTATTCGATCCCTGAAATTGATTTCTGGCTCGCCAGTTGGGTAAGCCAATTCCCCACGATTTTGTTCTCGCGTCGAGCCATAATTTCTGCAGGCTGGCGCAAATAGTAGTCACTGTGCAGGTAGAAGGGTTTGGTAAATACCTCAACCAGTTCTCCAGATTCAAGATGACGGTCGATGAAAGGTCGCCTGCCCAGCATAATGCCGTCACCGCGTAGTGCGGCTTCAATTGCGATTAACGAGCCATCCACCGATAAGCCACGAGGCACATTCACATTGTTTTGGTGGTGGATGCGAAACCATCGGTGCCAGTCGTCGTCGTAGCCGAGAACGTGGATTAAATCGAAGGCGAGCAAATCGACCGGGCCTTCAGGTCGCAGTCTGCTAGAGAGCAGTACTGGCGAACACACAGGTGTAATCGTAGAAGTCAGTAGTTTTTTTGTATGAGCATCGATTTTATTATCACTGGCTATAAAGATTTCCAGATCCGACATGGATAATGGATCACTCGAACTATCGAGGGTTTTAATTCGTAATTGGATATTCGGATGAAGTTGTTGCAGGGACTTTAATTGAGGTGCCAACCACAGTGTGGCAATGGCAGAAGTGCAACGTAAAGTCACAGCCTGGCTGTGTTGTCCGGGGAATAACTGATCGGTTACTGTATCCAGACGGTCAAGCGCCTCATGCACTGCATCGAGATAAGCCCGCCCGGTGCTGGTAAGCGATAAACGGCGATGGTGACGAATAAATAAAGCAGTATCCAGATAGACTTCGAGCTGGCGCATTTGTTGACTCACTGCAGCCTGCGAAATTTTCAGATCTTCAGCTGCCAATGAAAAACTTAAACGGCGACCTGCTGCCGCGAAGGTTCTTAAGCTATTGAGTCTTGGTCGTTTCAAAACAGGTTTTCGAATAAGTTTTACTTATAGATAGTGACAGCAATTATTGTTTGACGCAAGACGTAGGGCTGCCTACAGTTCGATCGACAGTGACTGCTTTTGGATAGTAGCGAAATGAATTTTTTTTCTTATCTGACCGATGACGATATTCAGTATGTTCATGATGCTTCTCTCGAAATTCTTGAGGAGGTCGGGCTACTGGTTCGCAACGAAAAAGCCAGAAAACGTTTCGCTGAACATGGTGCGTTTGTCGACCATGAGACGGAGATGGTGCGTATACCTTCAGCAGTAGTTGAAAAATATCGGGTAATGGTGCCACCGACGATTACCCTGCGCGGTCGCGATCCGGCTTACGATGTAACCTTCCCGCGCAAATTACCGGTAATCGCGACGGCGAGTTCGGCGCCGGATATCGTCGATCCAGTGACCGGCATAACCCGTCGCTCCAGATCCGATGATATTGCGCGGATTGCGCATCTGGTCAATGAACTACCGGGATTCGACCTGTTTTCGATTTCCACGCTCGCCGACGATGCCCCGCGAGATCAATTTAGCCTGACCCGTTTTTATGCGGCATTGAAGAATTGCGTCAAGCCCTGCCGAACTTCTGTTTACAATATTAGTGAAGCCGAGCAGGTTATCAAACTCGGTGAACTCATAGCTGGCTCGAAAGAGGCCTACTGGGAGCGGCCTTTTATCAATTTTGGCTATTGCTCGATTGTCTCGCCTCTGACGATGGATTTCGATAGCACCGACACCTTAATGTACTTTGCCGAAAAAGGTATCACCGCATACGGTACCATCGCGCCAATGGGCGGACTCAGCACGCCGCTGACACTATCCGGCATGCTGGTGATCATGAATGCCGAATGGCTCGCAGCCGCAACGCTGGCACAAATGTCGAGAGCCGGAACAGCACAGATTTACAATTTCCTACCTGTTTTTGCGGATATGCGCGATGGTGCCTATGCGCCCGGTGCGATTGAAATAGGCATGATGAATTCAGCCGTTTGTCAGATGGCGCGCTTTTATAATGTGCCAGGCGGTGGCTATCTTGGATTGACCAATTCCAAAATTGCCGATGCACAGTCGGGTTTTGAAAAGGGCATGTCACCGCTAATGGGCGCCTTGTCCGGGGTGGATTTTATCGTCATGGGTGGCCTGCAGGATGCATTGATGTCGTTCGATTTCGGACAGGCGACTATCGACAATGAAATTGCCATGATGATTAAACGGGTGCGTGGGGGATTTGGCTTTAGCCGGGAATCTGCCTCATTGCAGGAAATCAAGGATACCGGCCCAGCGGGCATGTTCGCGGCCAACCCGGCGACCCTGAAGCGTATGCATACGGCAACCTTTATGCCCGATCTGGCAGATAGAAAGCTACGCGAGCAGTGGGAACTGGAAGGTAGTTCGACCATTCATCAGCGAGCTTTAAACAAGGCCTTTAGCATTATTTCCGCGCCTAATGCCGTGGCATTCGATGCTGAGGTTGATGCCCGTATTCGTGCTGAGTTCGAAGGTCTGGTGGCGGGAGATTCTACACTGCCAGAAGGTTGGCAGCCATTTAACGTCGGTAACACTGCACCGAAACGTGAACGACGACCGAGTCGTCGCCGTAGACAAAAATAAACCGGGAACCGAATTATCATGGCCGCATCAATTCCTGTCAGCGCCCGTATCGTTATCATCGGTGGTGGCGTCATTGGCACCAGCATTGCCTATCACCTGACGCGCTCGGGTGAAACAGATGTACTGCTGCTGGAGAAGTCTAAACTAACCGAGGGTGCCACCTGGCATGCAGCCGGGCTGGTTGGGCAATTCCGCTCTCAGCAGAACCTGATGAGCCTGATGAACGATAGTGTCAAATTGTTCGATTGTCTGGGCGATGAAACCGGTCAGGATCTCGGCTGGCGTAAATTTGGTAGCCTCAGGTTGGCGCAAACCGGCGACCGATGGAAGGAACTGCTCAAGTCTTATTCCGCAGCACAGGCGGTCGGATTTGAAATGAACCTTTTGACACCGAGCGAGGCTCGCGATGTATACCCGCTTATCGATACCAGCGATCTGGTAGGTGCCGCTTTTATCCCGTCAGACGGTTACATAGACCCAAATAGTTTGACTCAGGCCTATGCCAAAGGCATACGTGCTAACGGCGGCAAAATAATAGAAGGTGTGATGACCACAGGGCTATTGCGCGACGGTGATCGGATCACCCATGTGGTTACAGATCAGGGTTCGATCGAGGTCGAAACCGTGATTAATGCGGCTGGATTGTGGGCTCGACAGGTGGGCTGGATGGCAGGCGTAGAAATACCAGCGGGCGTGGTAGAACACCAATACCTGGTGACCGAGAAATCCGATCAAATCCCAGCAGGTTTACCAGCTTTACGCGACCCTGACGGCGGCTTTTATGCCAAACCGGAACCCGGTGCGCTGGCCATCGGTGGCTGGGAAAAACAAACACGCACTGTGAATCCTGTGGACGGTTTTCCGTGGCAAAACGAACGCCACTTATTCGATGGTGACATGGATCGTCTGGCAGAGTTCTTCGAGCCGGCAATACAACGTATTCCGGTTCTTGCTGAGCTTGGTATGCGTACTATTGTGAACGGGCCTATACCGATTTCACCCGACGGTGAACCGATTATGGGCCCGGTGCCGGGGTTGAGCAATTTCTTTGCAGCATGCGCCTTCACTTCTGGAATTGCGGCGTCGGGTGGTGCCGGTAAAGCAATGGCCAACTGGATTCTACACGGCGACCCCGGGCTCGATTTATGGGCCTTCGATATTCGTCGTTTTGGCCCCTTGCATGCGGGTCAGCGATTTCTGCATGACCGCGCAGTCGAGAGCTATAGCAAGTACTATGCAATTCACTGGCCGGGAGAGGAGCTCGAATCGGCACGGGGAGTACGGCGCAGCCCACTTTATCAAACCTTGAAACAACAGGGTGCCGTGTTTGGTTCCAAGTTCGGCTGGGAGCGAGCTAACTGGTTTAGCTACGGCGATATCCCGCAAGAGGAGGTTTATGGCTTCGACCGGCCACAGCAGGATATCACGGTTGGTCGAGAACATCGGGCGGCACGCGAAGGCGTTGTGCTAATCGATATGTCATCCTTTACCAAATTTGAGATTAGTGGCCCACAGGCAAGTGGATTTCTGCAATACCTGGCGGTCGCCAATGTGGACAAAGAGCCGGGGCAGGCAAGCTATACGCAACTTTGCAATGACCGCGGTGGCATCGAAGCCGATGTCACCATCATCCGTCGTTCCAAGGATTGCTTCTGGTTGATCACAGGGTCGGGCCTCGGTGTTCGTGATCGGCACTGGATCGAGAAGAACTTGAAAGACTATGGATCCGATGCGGTTGAGATTCGAGACATTACCTCGGCATACGGCGTGATAAACCTGGTGGGTCCTCTGGCCCGCAAAGTGCTCGAGAAAGTCTGCGATGACGATGTCAGCCACCAGGCATTTCCTTTTATGAGCACAAAAGATATTCGTATTGGATATGCCCCAGCACTCGCCTACCGGGTAACCTATATCGGTGAGCTCGGATGGGAACTCTATGTTCCGTCCGAGTACCTTCAGCACGTATACGAAGAGCTACAGAAAGCTGGCGAAGAATTTGGTATCACCAATATGGGCTACCGTGCAGTCGATAGTTTACGGCTTGAAAAGCGCTACCTCGCCTGGGGCGTTGATATAACCCCCGACTATAATCCTTATGAAGCCGGGTTACAGTTCCTGATTGACTGGGATAAAGGGGACTTTGTTGGTGCCGAGGCACTCGCCCGAATCAGGCAGGAGGGCGTGCAGCGGAAACTGGTCTGTCTTGCGCTGGACAATCCATTGCCGGTATTCGGCGGCGAAGCGATATTTTGCGATGGAAAGGTTGTTGCGCAAACTACCAGTGGCAACTTTGGCTATTCGGTTGGCAAGAGTCTGGTGCTGGGTTATCTGCCGGTGGATGTACTTGATCAAAATGACTTTATGGTCGAAGCGTTTGGTGAGCATAGTCCGGCATCGATAATACCCGGTGCGGCCTACGATTCGAAGCGCGAAAAAATTCTGCGCTAAATGCCTAAATCAGGCGAATAACAACATCATCAATAGCTTTCGGATGACTTGTCAGTGCCTCGTATCCATCGTCGGTAATAATGAAGCTGTCGCCAACCTGTGCACGGAAGTCGTCGGTACAAACTGAGCCATCGACCGCGAAGACCATGCCTGCCTGTAAGACAGTTTTGTCGCCAAGGACTAGTTGTGGCTTTTCGAGGAAGCTGAAACCGGTACCGCGCCCACAGCGGAATGGGTAATCGTAACCGGCGGATTGAATGACTTCTGCGTATGCACTATGGATATCTTCTGCAATCGCACCGGGCTTGAGTAGCGCTAGTGCTGCAGCCTGACTATCGACCGCGACCTGGTAAACCACAGCCTGGGATTCGTCAGCGATTTCATCGATCCAGAAAGTTCGATCAAACCCGAGTTTGAAGCGATGGAAGTTCGTCATGCCGCAAAAGCATAAAAATACCGGCTCCCCCGATTGCATGATGCGAGTCGATGCGCGGTGATGGGTGAGGGTGATATCCTTACCCGACGCCATAATTTGCAGGAAATGCGTATTTGGCGACATGCTGCTGTCGGCGTAAAATTGATTCAGTAATTCGGATGCTTTTCGTGTTCCGGCGGCCGAGGTGGCGAGCGCGACTTCGTATTCAGCAACCCCTGCGGATATTGCTGCTCGTCCGGCATTCATCATCGCGGTGGCGACTTCGCCCGCGTGACGCGCCAGTTGTAATTCTTCAGCCGATTTAATCATGCGCATATCGCTAATGGTCGGCGTGATATCGGAGATATTGTCTGTATCAGCTACTTTATCGATATAGTTTCGTACTGCGGGTGGCATTAAATCGGTTTCCAGCGCGATGCTGAGAACGTTCCTGAGCATTGCCGGTATTTCCTCGCGCCACTCATTACCCATACCGTCATTCCAGGATTCGATGCGATCAACATTCGCCATTTGCTGGGCCATGTTGAAATCGATGCCGGGAGTAATGAGCAGGCTTTTGCCATCTCGCGGGACGATTAATATCGTCGGCCGACCAAACTCCATGTGCAGGTAATCGTAGTAACCGGTGAAATAGTAAACGCTATCGTCATCGGTGATTAACGCGACTTCGATATCGTTTTCGGCAAGACGGTTGCGTAAGGCATTTAAGCGATCTGAAAACATGGAATAATCCACACTGAATATGTGCGGAAGGTAACGGCAACACGAAATCAGGTCAATCTGATTCTTACCGATTACCTGCGCCGATTACGTTCGCCGCAGAGGAGATCTTAGTGAGATATAAAAATCGGCACGGTCATTTCTTTCAATAAATGTCGGGTAACACCACCGAGTACCATTTCTCGTAATCTGGAATGGCCATACGCGCCCATGACGATTAAATCACAATCGTTATCCGAAGCCTGTGCCAACATGGTATCGCCGGGATCCAGATGGTTGTCGATGCAGAGACTGGTTTTGCCGCTAATGCCATGATCAGCCAGATAGCCCAGGATAACTTTTCCCTGCATCGCGGTATGATCTTCATTATGTGATTTGTGTTTGATCAGTAACACCGATACCTGGTCAGCCTGCTGTAGCAAAGGCAGCGAATCCCGCAGGGCTCGTGCGGATTCGCGGCTTTCGTTCCAGGCGACGAGGACACGCTTTCCCAGAGTCTGACGGGTGCCAATGTACGGAATAACCAGGCAGGGGGCACCACCTTCGATCACCAGATGGTCAGCAAGACCTTCGCTAATATTATCGGGGTCGTCGGGCTGGCTTTGCCCGAGTATGACCAGATCGCTGTAGCGCGCATAGTCACTGAGTATGCCGATTATATTGCCTTCTTCGATATAGCTATCAAGCTCTAACCCGGCGTCAGTCACCATCGCTTTGAATTTACTCTGGGTCTCTTTGGCACGGGAAGTCGCCTCGTCGCTGATCTGCGAGATGATGTCGGCGCTAATCTGTGCCTCTACATAGGACGGCACAAAATAGTCGGGTACTACAAACAGCGCGGAGAGCCGAGCGTCATTGGTTTTTGCCAGATCAATCGCGGCTTTGACCCGAAGTTCGCAAGCTGCACTATGGTCGATATGAACAAGAATATTTTTGATGGCCATGATCGATACCTCTCTAAATTGTTTATAATAATTCTACGCCTAATCACATTGAGAGACGTTGATCTGGATCAATCGATTATTACATGGTAGCTTGTTAGACTTATAACGATTTAAGGGATTAAAAGTGTCTGAAGCAAAAAGAATAGCACTCCTTATCGACTGCGATAATGTGAGTCACAATTCAATCGAAGGTGTTCTCGAAGAACTAGCCAAATATGGCATGGTGAATGTTCGTCATGCGCATGGCGACTGGAATAATCCCTCACTGTCAGGTTGGATCGGCAGATTACACCCTCATGCGATAAGACCCATGCAGCAGTTTGCCTATACAAAAGGCAAAAATGCGACGGATTCAGCGATGATTATCGATGCGATGGATCTTCTTTATAGTAATTCGGTCGATGCTTTCGCGTTGATGACCAGCGACAGCGATTTCACTCCCCTGGTATTGAGGATTCTTGAAAGTGGTTTGCCTGTTTACGGTTTTGGAGAAAAGAAAACGCCACAGCCATTCGTCGATGCATGCTCACCCTTTATTTATACCGAGAATCTCGTTTCTTCAGAAGAAGATAAAAAGGACTCGCCTAAACAGCCAACCAGAAAAAGTAAAAAACTGTTAAGACAGGATACGGCGCTGGTAAAATTATTGCGAACTGCCGTAGAGCAAACCTCGGATGATGATGGTTGGGCCGACCTGAGCAGAGTAGGTTCTTATATTTCTAACAACAGTTCTTTCTCATCCATTAACTATGGCTACAAAAAAATTGGCGATTTAATAAGAGCCAGTGAATTGTTTGAAATCGAAATGAGGAAAGATGGCAAGACTATGTGTATTAGGGATATGCGTAAGTAAGGGTAATCCGGCGTTTCCTCTAATACTCGGCTCTATTCCGGCCTGGCTTCCAGGCTGCTTTACTCATCAGGATGAACCCCGAAATTAATACGAGAATTATGGACTGGAAAATATTTTTAACTATTTTCGGCGCTGTCTTCATTGCCGAACTCGGTGATAAAACTCAGTTGGCAACCATGCTGTTTGCTGCTGATAAAGAAGTCAGCCGTTACACGGTGTTTTTTGCGGCTTCAGCGGCATTGATTGTGGCCACGGCGATAGGCGTGTTAGCGGGTAGCCTGCTTTCCGAGTATATTGACGAAAAATACCTGCACTATATCGCCGGGGTGGGTTTTATCGTGATTGGTTGTTTTACGATTTATCAGGCCTAGGAGCCTGTCGATTTATCCCAAGTCCGACAGACTCCTGGATACTTTAAATAACCAGGCGCTCTAGTGCGGCTCTAATAGTCGTCGGAATAGGTACCGATTGGTTGGTTTTCCGATCGACAAATACGTGCACGAAATGGCCGAAGGCGCTTGCTACGGCTTCACCTTCAACGAAAATTGCTAAGCCATATTGCACCGAGCTATTGCCGAGTCGGTCGACTCTTAATCCAACTTCCAGGCGTTGTGGGTAGGCCACCGAGCTTTTATAAGTGCATGAGGAAGTAACGACTACACCGATTACCTCGGCACTTTCCAGATCAACGCCACCCTGCTCGATCAGGTACTGATTGGTGGCAGTATCGAAATAAGAATAATAAGTCACGTTATTTACATGCCCGTAGTAATCGTTATCCATCCAGCGGGTGGTGATGGGGTAAAACTGTCGGTAGTTGTCGTGAGCTTCCTGTTCGTCTGATGCCATGCTGCTCTCAGTTTAATTATTTGAGATAGTTTATGCTTCGATTGCCGGTTTAACCATGGAAGATATTCAGGTGAATGCTCGCGCGCTCTGGTAATATCCCCGGCCTTTGCGCCGGAAACACTGTTTCACCATGCTACCAGCCATTCGACGCCCCACCCTGATTGATGTCTGCCGACTGTTTTTCCTCGGTGCGGTATGGGGTGGAGCGTTTATTTTTATCGCCTTCGCCTTAGCCGATTTCGGCCCCATTAGTATTGCCGCCTGGCGCGTGCTACTGGGCGCGATTGTTATGGTTTTTATCGTCATGTTGACTACAGGTTCGTTCCCGCGAGGTGCCAGAAACTGGCGCTATATAGTGGTTGTTGGTTGTCTCAATAGTGCGGTGCCTTTTTTTCTGATCAGCTGGGGGCAGCAATTTATCAGTAGTGCGGAAACTGCCCTGTTAATGTCGGTAGGCACCTTTTGTTCGTTGCTGCTGTCGCATTTTGTCAGTGAGGATGAGCGCATTAACCGATATAGAGCAATAGGTGTTCTGGTAGGCTTCCTCGGCGTCCTGTTACTGGTGTTGTGGGATCTGATGGATTCGGGTCTGGGTGGACTGAAGGGACAGATAGCAGTGACTTTGGCCGGTTGCAGTTACGCCATATCTTCGGTCATTGCTCGACGTTTATCCCATTTGCCTTCGATTCCGATTTCTGCGGCGACTATGATAACTGCCAGTGTTTATATGGTACCGCTGGCATTCTTGCTGGAGAATCCGATCCCCAGCAGTGTCAGTTTAACTTCGATATTGTCACTGGTGTATCTGGGCGTTATCGCTACAGCACTGGCAATGACGATTCGTTTTGTCGTCATCCGCGCCAATGGTGCGGTATTCATGTCACAAGTTGGTTACCTGGTGCCTTTATTCGGTGTGATCTGGAGTGGCCTGTTTTTTGCCGATGTAATCAATTTGCAAACTATGCTGGCGTTGGCTTTTATTTTGACAGGTATTGCGATTACTAGAAAGGGTGGTTGAAACTCTGTCGCCCAGTCGCCCCGTTAGATTCGATTAACCCCTGTAATTATTAGTCGTTTTAAATCAACGCCTTATATTCCTTTCTCATCAATTTCACTAAATCCTGAAATCTAAAAATCATCATAATTGACGATACCCGCATCCTCTTTCGATTGTTAGGCTAGTTCTTAATTCGGTACACACAGGGTGACGCCGAAAAATTGACGAATAAAACTACGAGGGGTATCCCAATGGGACAGGTAACTATAAAGACACTGGCTGGTGACAATCTGCAAATCGACCAGGAAGAAATAGAGGGTTTACAACAGGCGCTTCGCGGGGATGTTTGTCTACCGGGAGAAACAGGGTACGACGAGGCTCGTACTCTCTGGAACGCGATGATAGACCGGAAGCCGGGATTAGTCATCCGATGTGCGGGCACAGCGGACGTGATCCAGTCGGTTAAATTTGCTGCGAAGCATCAATTGCTAACGGCTGTGCGTGGCGGTGGTCACAATATCGCGGGTAAGGCGAGCTGTGACGACGGTTTAGTGATCGACCTCAGTCCGATGAAATCGGTGCGTGTTGATCCGCAAAATAAAACTGCGCGGGTAGAACCGGCGGCTACGCTGGGGGACTTCGACAAGGAAGCTCAGGCGTTTGGACTGGCGACTCCCCTCGGTATTAACTCCACCACGGGTGTTGCAGGGCTGACGCTGGGTGGCGGATTCGGTTGGCTGAGCCGAAAGTATGGTTTGACCATCGACAATCTTATCGGTGCAGATATTGTTACCGCCGAAGGTCAGTTACTTCATGTCAGTGAATCCGAAAACAGTGATCTGTTCTGGGCGATACGCGGTGGTAGCGGAAATTTTGGTGTCGTCACCAGTTTCGAGTTTCGCCTGCATGCGATCGGTAACGAGGTACTTTCAGGTCTCGTGGTTCATCCTTTCGATCAGGCTCCACAGTTGTTGGAGAAATACCGCGAATATGTCAGGAATCTACCCGATGAAATGAGCTGTTGGGTGGTATTACGCAAAGCCCCACCTTTACCTTTTTTGCCAGAAGAGTGGCACGGCAAAGAAGTGATGATTATTGCTGTCTGTTACACCGGGGATATGCAGGAAGGTGAGCGTATCATGGCGCCAATGCGTGCCTGGGGTGAACCGATTGCCGATGTTATTTCGCCCCATCCATTTACAGGTTGGCAGACAGCATTCGATCCTTTGCTAACGGAAGGGGCTCGTAATTACTGGAAGTCGCATGATTTCGACGAACTTGGCACGCCAGCTCTGGAAAGCGTGGTCGACTATGCGGGCCGACTGCCGAGCCCTGAATGCGAAATTTTCATAGCCCATCTCGGTGGTGCCGTAAACCGAGTCGCCGAGGATGCGACTGCCTATCCGCACCGTAGTACCGAGTTTGTACTTAACGTGCATACCCGCTGGCGTGAAGCTTCTGATGATGAGAAATGTGTTAACTGGGCACGCCAATTCTTCGATGAAACAGCCGCCTATGCTAATGGAGGCGTATACGTTAACTTCATGGCCGAAGATGAAACGGCTCGTTCTGAAGGGGCTTACGGCTCGAATTTCGAGCGACTGGCGAGCATTAAGGCCAGTTATGATCCGCGTAATTTGTTTCGTGTGAATCAGAATATTTTTCCAGCAGAATAAACCCTGGTGATATTTGTCTAACCAGATATCGGAGAAAACTAATGGATGCAGGTGCGATCAAAAACTTAGATGATATTTTATCGACCGAGCAACTCGAAGCCTTTCAGTCACGCGTAGCGCGTTACGATGAGAATAACGAATTCTTCCATGAAGACTTCGAGGTTTTAAAAGAGTCGGGTTACCTCATTCAGGCAGTGCCAGAGGAGCTTGGTGGCCTCGGTCTGTCGTTCGCAGAGGTTTGTCAGCAGCAGCGTCGGCTTGCCTACTATGCCCCGGCCGACGCGCTTGCGATCAATATGCATGTTTACTGGACTGGTGTTGCTGCGGATCTGTGGCGCAGTGGTGATACTTCCCTGGAATGGATATTACGAGAGGCCTGCGCAGGAGAAGTATTCGCCGCCGGTCACGCCGAAAAGGGCAACGATGTCCCTCTGTTACACTCAACCTGCAAGGCGGAGCGCGTCGATGGTGGTTACTGTTTCACTGGCAGGAAAAACTTCGGTTCGCTATCACCCGTATGGACTCGGCTGGGTTTACACGGTATCGATGATTCAGATCCGGGTAATCCAAAAATCATTCATGCCTTTTTGCCTCGGGACGCCGACGGTTTTGAAGTAATAGAGAACTGGGATGTCATGGGTATGCGTGCAACCCAGAGTCACGATACCTTGCTGGATGCCGCCTTCGTGCCGGATAAATATATCGCCCGGATAGTCGATGAGGGCATGAAGGGGGCAGATTTATTTGTTCTGTCAGTATTTGTATGGGCCCTGGTTGGATTCGGCAATGTCTATTGTGGATTGGCGCAACATGCCTTCGACAAGGCACTGGCATCGATACCGGGTAAAACATCGGTCTGCATGACGCGCTCCATGGCCTGGCATCCCGAAGTACAAAAGGGAGTGATGGAAATGGCCGTCGAACTCGACGCGATTAAGGCGCATCTCGACCGCACCGCCGATGACTGGAGTAATGGTGTAGATCATGGCGCGATGTGGGGTGCTAAGGCGCTAATGACCAAGTATCATGCGGCTGAGGGCGCCTGGCGAGTAATTGATCGTGCGTTTGAGCTTGCAGGCGGCTTCGGAATATTCCATGCTTCGGGTTGGGAGAGGATTTTGCGCGATGGTCGCATCGGCAGAATCCACCCAGGTAATGGCGCTATCACCACCGAATTTGTGGCAAAAAGTTATCTGAATCTGGATATAGACGCCCAGCCTCGGTGGGGTTAAATATGATCAATAAAACAGGAAAAGGGGATTAGCTATGCCAATGTTTATTATTGAACGAAATTTCGCAGAAGAAATTGCACTCGACCCAACCAATGAAGTAATCTTGAAAATCAACGAAGATGTCGGGGTGAAATGGTTTTATTCGTTCCTGTCGCTGGATAAGAAAAAAACCTATTGTCTATACGAAGCACCCAACGCTGAGGCCGTGTACGAAGCGGCCCGCCGCGCAAATTTGCCGGCGGACACGGTAATCGAAGTCGATTCACCGGTCGGACCTACTCTGGTTCCAGCCTAGGCCAGAGTGTAGATCGAGCAGGTAGACTTCTATGGAGCGCAGGTTAGCAGCGATACTGGCGGCCGATGTGGCTGGCTACTCGTTGTTGATGAATATCGACGAGGACGCCACCTACAATGCCTGGCGATCGGCTCGAAACGAAGTCATCGACCCTGGTATCGAAGCCGGTCGGGGCCGCATCGTCAAGCATACCGGCGATGGGTTTCTGGCAGAATTTCCGACCGTGTTGTCTGCGGTTGAATGTGCGGTAGTCATTCAGCAGAAAATGGGGTTGCGTAATGAGTCTCTGGCAAACGGGCAGCGGTTTCAATTCCGTATTGGCATCAACCTCGGCGACATCATCGTCGATAATGAAGACATCCATGGCGATGGGGTCAACATTGCTGCGCGGCTTGAAAGCATAGCGGAGGCTGGCGGCGTTTGTATTTCCGCCGATGTGTATCGACAGGTGCGAAATAAACCCGGATTTCACTTTCGAGATTTGGGCGAACATTCGGTGAAAAATATTCAGGCACCGATTCAGGTTTACAGTGTCGGCAGGGGAGAATTAAGCGAAAAGCCATCTGATACAACTCCATTGGAGGTGGCGGTGCCATCTGTCGCAAAGGCAAATGAAGCGGGCAATCCTTTCGAGGCTATGCTGGAAAACATTCCAGGTGCCGGTCAGCGACCCTCGACGCTGCTAGTTGGTCGAGAGTTGGAAAAGCAGATTTTGCTTGAAGCTTTCCAGGAAGCGCAACAGGGTGGTGGTAATATAGTCCTGATTCGGGGCGAACCCGGAATTGGAAAGTCCAGCCTGGCCAGTAGTTTTGTCGAAGAAGTGAAAGGTGAGACCGCCTGGGTAGTTTACGGGCAATGCCACGAAACGCTGGGGTCACCCCCATTTTGGCCATGGTTGCAAATTCTTAGAAATCTTCAGCTCACTGATGACAGTTTAGGGCTTTCCCCTGCGGCGATATTTGAAAGTCTGGCTGAAGCAGAATCTAAGCAGCAGAACAGGATTACTTCTACATTTGGCGGTAGTGGGGATGGTGATGGTGGGGGCGAGCAATTCCTGCTGTTCAGTAAAATAGCCAATGTGCTGGCTCAATACGCATCACAACGCCCCCTGATTCTTGTTATCGATGATCTGCATTGGGCAGATAAATCATCGTTGCTATTACTCAGCCACATCTGCCGGAAGCTTTCACAACAGGCTATTCTGGTTATCGGTACTTACCGTGATATTGAAATAACACGTAAGCACCCGCTTTTTGAATCGCTGGGTGATATCAGTCGGCAGGCGAATTTAAGGCGAATTGCTCTGAAGGGTCTTTCCGAAAAAGAAGTAACCGGTTTTATCGAAAATACCGTGAGTACAACTTTGTCCCCCGAGATACTGAGGTCACTCTACGAAAAAACCGAAGGCAACCCTTTATTTGTTTCTGAGGTTGCGAGAATACTGCAACAGGAAAAAACTAATCTGGCACATGGTCAGGTGGCAGTAGAGATTCCCGAGGGTATACAGGAAGCCATCGGTAGACGCCTTAATCAGCTATCTGAGGAATGCAATGAATTGCTTCCACTAGCCGCAGTAATTGGTCGAAAGTTTGGCTTGCAGGTGCTCAATCAACTGGTGCCTGAATCCGAGCAAATTGTTTTGCTAGAAGTACTGGAAGAGGCGGTCAAGCGAGGCATCGTCGAAGAGACGAATAACGTCATGGCCGGGTTTCAATTCTGCCACGTGCTAATCCGCGATATTCTCTACGACGAACTGAGTCTGGCAAAAAAAATCATCTTGCATCGGAAGGTTGCCGATGCCCTGGTACGGCTTCGAGATGGAGATTCCGAAATTTCAGCCGGCGAGATTGCTCGTCATTATTACCATGCGTTACAGGGGGGGCAGGGAGATAATGCCGTGAACTATGCGATTGAGGCAGCCGAACACGCCAGGAAATTATCTGCCTATGATGAAGCGAGGGAATACTACCAACTGGTGATGGATATTTTCAACGTTGATGAAGGACGCTATACGGAACGCAAGGCCGAAATTTATTACCGTATTGTAGAATGTATTCACGCGGTAGGATCTCCAACCCAAACAACCACCAACGCTTGCAAACTCGTTCTTGATGCGGCAAGGCAGTCTCGACAATACGAATATTTCGTTCTGGCCGCCTGTCGATTGGTCTATGTAGAAAGATCACCAGTAAATCTGCATAGTGGACTTGAAGCGATCAACGAGGCGTTGTCTTATCTCACCGAAGATGATCTGGTTACCCGCGCCGATTTGCTTGCTTACCGTGCTATGTCGTTGTGTTTTAACGGTCGCAGAAGCGATGCCGAGCAGGTCGCCTTCGAGGCTTTGTCAGTGGCAGGGGATTGTGGCGATGATCTCGTGCTCTGTAACTGCCTGTGCATGGCTTTACTGGTACTTCGTGGTCGGCCTGAGAAACTCAGCGAACGTATGCGCCTGGGTGAACAGGCTTTAGCGATATCTATCGATGCTGGTAAATATTCGGGGTCTATCCTGAATGATCCCCATGAGTGGTTAATTCTCACCTATCAGGAACTGGGCGACATGGGTCGCGTCAAAACACTAATCCAGCAACTTGAAGCCTCTATCGATCGTGAGTATTCATTTAAGGGGCACTATTTCGCCGCAAGTGCGAGTGCTTATCAGGCGTTGTTTGAAGGTCGCTGGCAGCTAGCTGAAACTTTAATTGAAGATACCAATGAGCTGGGATCTGATCGGCTCGACGATAGTGCCGAAGGAGTTTACGGTGCGCAAATGTTTATGCTGAACCGTGAACTCGGGCGACTGCCGATGGTTCATGGTGTGCTTAAACGAATGCTGAGCGATAAGAGAGGGGTATGGGCGCCTGGCTTACTCGCTACTTACACAGATATGGGGCTGCTCGAGGATGCGCGGACCATATTTGAACAACTCGCTGTTAATGATTTTAAGCCGCTAGGGGAAGGAGAGCTGTTCCTGACTTGCCTGGTTTATATGATTGAAGCCTGCGTCGAACTCGGTGACTCTGATAAAGCTGGGGGACTATACCAGCGTTTGGTGCCTTATTCAGGACAAATGGTATCGCATCCCACCGCAGTGTGCCTCGGCCCGGCAGATATGTATCTTGGGATGTTATCGAGTCTGAAAAATAATCTCGACGAGGCCCAACAATTATTTGCGAAGGCTGCTGCACTGTGTGAGAAATCTGCCCCTAATATGTGGCAGCCACATATCAGGTACCGTCATGCGCAGGTTTTGAAGCGGCATAATTTCAGTGGGGGTAAATCAGAGTTCGACAGATTGATAGAAGAAGCCCGATCCAGTGCCCATGATTTGGGAATGATTAATCTGTTGGCCCGGATTGAAAAGCTTGGATGTGAGAACCCAAAGCAGAGTAAGGATATTAACAACGGTCTTACGCGCCGGGAATTAGAGGTATTACAGCTAATCGTGCAGGGTAAAAGCAATAAATTTATAGCTTCGGAGTTGAACCGAAGCCTGGCTACTGTCGCTACCCATGTGCGGGCTATTTTGAATAAAACGCATACTGCCAATCGTACCGAAGCCGCCGCTTTTGCGGCTGATCATAATTTATTTGATTGATCATCTTTGCATTGACGGCGGGTTCCGGAGTTTCATCACGAATGCGACTGGGTATTGAAGCCATTAATTGATTAAATTCAGTAACTAAGCTGCTGATTTTAATTTAATTTTTTATTAACCTTTCAGTTGACAGGGTTGCAAATGGGTTTATACTCCGCCCCGACTTGATAGTAAGTCATATATTTATCTTCCTCACTTCGAAGTACATCATATCACCTCGTATGTCGTTTTTAAGTAATAGCCGCACTGTCAGTCAAAGGGTCTCCTAAAAGAGGCTTTATTTTTTTATTTTTTTGGATACAACAACATGTCAAACACAGTCACCGGAACCGTAAAATGGTTCAACGAATCAAAAGGTTTTGGTTTTATCGAGCAAGAGTCAGGTCCTGACGTCTTCGCTCATTTCAGCGCCATCTCTGGTTCGGGTTTCAAAACTCTAGCCGAAGGTCAAAAAGTCGAATTCACTATCACTGACGGTCAAAAAGGCCCTCAGGCAGAGAATATCGTAGCGCTGTAAGCGATTTATTGTAGAAAGGCCTGTAACGTTTAGTATCAGGCCTTTTTGCTTTATCGTTAAGCCGATTTCGAAATTTGACATCGGTTGTTTTGCGGGGAGGAATTCGCTCCCTTGCCTGATGTTTGTCAGGGTTCAATTTTGACGACGAAAATCGCCAACTTCGGTGCTTTTGTGCGCCACTTTCCATTCAGTTTTTATTCACGCCACGGTGCAGATCGGTTCGTATCAATCTGGTACTTCATTAAGGCTTCACTAACTTTTTCCTGATTTATCTTGCCATCTCTGGCCAGTGCATCGAGAGCCGCTATTACGACATGGTATCGATCCACCTCAAAGAATGATCGCAGGCCTGCGCGAGTGTCACTGCGGCCATAGCCGTCGGTGCCGAGCGCAATAAACTTACCGTCAACATAGGGTGCTATTAATTGTGGGCAGGCCCTTACATAGTCTGAAGCTGCGATTATTGGTTCGTTACCCTTGAGTAAGGTTTCAACATGCGATGAGGTAGATTGTTCCTGCGGGTTGTATCGGTTTCTACGTGATACCTCGCGAGCCTCGC
>JAUVCH010000014.1 GCA_030595795.1 Gammaproteobacteria bacterium | reverse complement strand
GAAGCTGTGCCAGGAAGCGGGAAGTGCCAGGTTAGCCGATATTGCTACTAAATTTAATGTAGGGCATTATTCGACAGTGTCGCAGACAATTCGAAGGTTGAATCAGTTAATGCAAGACGATAAGCAGGTGAGAAGTGCTTTCAATGTGTTAAGTCAAGATTTGACCCCATGATCATGATGGATCTGCATTTAATCTGTTTGTTAGTCCCATAACTACATTACCAACGACTAGCTCCAAAATGCTGATCTGGCAGGATGCCGACGATCAGGTCTGGATTAGTTATAACGATCCAGAACACCTGGCGCAAAGACATGACATTGACGACTACGTCCTCGCTAATAGAAAAATCAAAGCGCTGCATAATAATCGCTCTGATATTTCAGCATTTGTTTAGATTGACATCATCCAATATGATTGGACATAGATAAATACCCAATATTGAGATCCAATGGTTATAGTTTCCAGGCTTACGCCTTAGCCACTTGAAAACCCACAGCTTACCTTAGGTGTCGGTTCTTAATTAGTGAATTCCGATTAATCAAGTAATTATAAAACTGAGAGATATCAAATGATCACTAACGCTGAAATATATCAACGCCGAGACGACAGTGTCGCCCGTGCAATTGCCTATTCAGCAACCTTTGTTGCCGCAAGAGCCGAGGGTGGTGAAGTATGGGATGTTGAGGGAAATCGCTTCATCGATTTTTGTGGCGGTATTGGTTGTCAGAATGTGGGACATGGTCATCCGAAGGTGATCGCTGTCATGGAAGCACAGATCAAATCGTTCACGCATACCTGTTTCCAGATTAGTCCTTACGAGTCATATGTCGAATTGGCTGAACGCTTGAATGAATTGTTACCCGGCGATTTTGAAAAGAAATCAATTTTCTTCTCAGCAGGCGGTGAAGCGGTTGAAAATGCCGTCAAAATTGCACGCTATCATACGCGTCGTCCGGGATTGATTACCTTTACCAATGGTTATCATGGTCGATCTTATATGGGGATGGGACTGAGTGCCCGGTTGAATCCATTCAAAGTGGGATTCAGACCATTTCCGACCGAAATTTACAGAATGCCGTTTCCTGATGCTTATCATGGGGTTTCGCTCGATGATACCAAACGCGCATTTGACACCCTGTTCCGAAGCGATATTGAACCGGAACAAATTGCAGCCCTGTTCTACGAGCCGGTTCAGGGCGAAGGTGGCTATAACATTGCCGATCCTGAATTTATGCACTATATCCGCGATCTTTGCGATCAGCATGGCATTGTCATGGTAGCCGACGAAATTCAGACCGGATTTGGTCGCACGGGAAAATTGTTTGCCATGGAGCATTTCGGCGTCGCCGCCGATTTAACCTGTGTCGGTAAGAGTATGGGTGGTGGTTTACCGCTTTCTGGCATTGTTGGTCGGGCCGATATTATGGATAGCGTACCACCGGGTGGATTGGGAGGTACCTTTGGTGGCAACCCGGTGGCCTGTGCCGCTGCACTGGCAGTTCTTGAGGTTATTGAAGAAAATAATCTGCTTGATAAGGGACTGGAACTTGGACGCCAAATAGACGATAGATTCCATAAAATGGCTGAAAACCCCGAATGCCGTTGTATTGGTGATATTCGATCCCTGGGTTGTATGAATGCGATTGAAATCGTCGCCGATCGTGAAGGCCGCAAACCGGCAGGTGATTTAACAGCGGAGATTGCCCGCATAGCGCTCACCAAAGGACTGGTATTGGTAACTGCCGGACCAACGCGAAATGTGATACGCGTTCTGGTGCCATTATCGACTTCTCCCGACATCATCAATGATGGACTCGATATCCTGGAGGAATCGATAGTCGAGGCAATGTCTGAAAAAAACGACTAGTGGCGCAGGGATCGGCGGTGAGCCAGGTGATGGTGTTGTAGAGGCCAGGTCATATCTCTCCTCCAGTAAAATTGAGTCCATTCAGTTCGGCCTCAGTATAGCGCGGCGTAATATGCTGCGGACAGTTCCAGTCAAATGCTTCAACATGAATAACAAAGCTGCGTTCGACGCGCGCTCTGTAATCGTCCAGTTCGAATTGGGCCAGCGTTTCAGTGTCGTCGGTATCGATTAATTCGACTCGGCCTAACATTTTTAAACGAGTGCGATTCGGGTAATCCATAAAAAACAAGGATACCCGATTATCCTCGTTCAAATTACCGACGCTGACGTATTGCTTATTCCCAGTGAAATCAGCAAAGCCGATGGTTTGTTCGTTTATGACTCGTACAAAACCAGTCGGACCACCTCGATGCTGCACATAAGGCCAGCCGGTTTCACTAACGCTGGCCATATAAAAGCTGTCACGCGCGGTGATGAAGTCGGCTTCGCGTTGGCCGAGTAAATGGTTGAAGTCTTCTCCCCCGTGTAATCTGGAATAAGCCTTCAAACTACCTTGCGCCGCCTGAACTTGCTGAACCGATTCGGTGAAAGCTATTTCTGCAAATTTGTGTCCCATTTTATTTTCCCTCACTAATGACTAAGCTGATAATAAAAGCACTATGACAAATTCCATTTGAAATAAGAATACCCGCAAACTACAATTATTTATTTCATATATTGGAATAATCAATGGATCGTTTCCAGAGTATGATCGTGTTTATCGCGGTAGCAGAAGAACAGGGCTTCGCTGCTGCTGCCCGTCGCCTACAAATGTCCCCACCAGCGGTGACACGCGCCATAGCAGCACTGGAAGAATACCTCGGCGTGAAATTGCTCAACCGTACGACTCGGTTCGTACGCACCACCGAGGCCGGGTTTAGATACCTCGAAGATGCCCGAAAAGTCATCGCAGAAGCAGACGCCGCCGACGAAGCGGTTTCGGGTATCAATGCCGAACCGAGAGGCCATCTGGCGATTACCGCACCAGTCATGTTCGGTCGCATGTTCGTGATGCCCTATATTGTTGATTACCTTAAGCTTTATCCTCTGACCGAAGTCTCCGCGTTATTTCTTGATCGAGTGGTTAACCTGCTCGAAGAGGGTCTGGATGTGGCTATCCGCATAGGCGAGTTACCCGATTCCAGTATGCGTGCTATCCAGGTCGGCTCGGTTCGTCAGGTGGTTTGTGCCTCTCCCGCTTATCTGACCAGACATCAACCACCAGAAGCGCCAAAGGATTTAAATAATCATGTTTTGATCGTATCGAACGCCGGAAATGGCAGCATCGACTGGAAATTCAATCATAAAATTAACCTGCGCCCCAAGCCACGACTAACCGTCACCAGTAACGACGCTGCGATAGTAGCCGCTCAGCGAGAACTGGGAATTACACGTTTATTATCCTATCAGGTCAGTCCGCAGGTTAATGATGGTAGCCTGCAGATAATACTCGAAGCCTTCGAGCCTGAGCCAATTCCGATCCATATCCTGCATCGAGAGGGTCGTTTGGCTTCGGCTAGAGTTCGATCCTTCATTGATTACATTGCGGAACAATTACGCGCAGATAAATTGCTCAATCCCTGAAATGACTATAGGCTTAGCCTTATTCGAAGAGATTCTACTATGCAAGATCAAAACAGTTCGAATCAGGTCACCGTTCCCTGGCAAAAAGGCGTCGTGATCGATCAACAGGGCCGGCCGGAATATGCAGCTAAACAATCCGATATTGATATCTATCAAAAGGATGGCGTGGTTCTGCTTCGCGGTGTCTTTGCTGATTGGGTAGGCCGACTGCGCGCTGGTTTGCAGAGAAATCTCGACGATCCGCAGTCTTATGCCTTCCCCTGCGATAGCAATCCGAAGGGCAAACGCGGAAGTTTTTTTGACAGCTACTGTAACTAGCAATTGATTCCTGAATACCTCGATTTTGTTTCGCATTCATGCGCAGCTTCGATGGCGGGGCAATTCATGCAATCCGATAGCGCGCAATTTTTCCACGAGCACGCTTTTATCAAAACACCTGGTACGCAACAGGCCACGCCCTGGCATCAGGATCTCCCCTATTATTGTGTCGACGGCCTTAAGACAGCCTCGGTTTATGTATCACTCGACACCGCCGATGCCAATGTCGCCGACCGATTTGTCAAAGGCTCACACCATTGGAACAAAATTTATCATCCTCGCGTTTTCGAAGATGGCAGCAACCTCAATCATGATCCATCGCTGGAATTTGAAGCGGTGCCCGACATCGATGCGTACCCTGAAAAATATGAGATATTTGCAGAGTCACTCGAACCTGGCGACGTCATCGTATTCGATTACCGAACACTGCACGGTACGACGGATGCCGAAATCAAGAATACTCGCCGCGCTTTTTCAACTCGCTGGATGGGCGATGACGTAACTTACTGCAATCGACCCGGGGAAACTTCACCGCCATATACGGATCATGACATGGAACATGGCGATAGAATGCGTAAAGACTGGTTTCCAGTGCTTTGGAGGAAAACAAAAATTGCGTGAACCTTAAGCACGGCAGCGAATCGATATGGGAAGTCATAGAATCCAGATTAAACGAAATCGCGGCTAGCGGTATTCTGCGAAAATCAGACGAGTAACAGGTTCAGCCAACAGGAAAAATCTAATCGAATTTTCAAATATCCCTGGCTTCTTATATGCAGTCAGCCTTATTATTAATTTTGAAAGTCACTAATAGCACGGAATTCCCCCATGACCCACATAGTTCACCTTATCGACCACCCTCTTATCCAGCACAAGCTCACATTGATGCGACAAAAAAATACCGCTGCGGCCGAATTTAGACGCCTATTGAAGGAGATTAGCTTGCTTTTAGGTTATGAAGCAACACGTGATCTATCTATGACCACCAAAGAGATTGATACCCCGTTAGAGCATATGGATGCGCCTATTCTGGCAGGAAAGAAAATGTGCTTCTTTTCGATTCTTCGTGCTGGCGAGGGACTGTTATCGGGTATGTCGGAGTTGGTGCCATCCGCAAGAATCGGCCACGTTGGTCTTTATCGTGATCCCAAAACACTAGAAGCCGTTGAATATTACTTTAAGGCGCCTTCGGATCTGGCCAACCGTCTTTGCATCGTGGTCGATCCAATGCTCGCTACGGGCCACTCTGCATCGGCTGCGTTAACCCGGATCAAAGAAGCAGGCGCTGTCAATATCCGATTTATCTGCCTATTAGCCGCACCCGACGGCATTGCAACACTAAAAGAAGAACACCCAGATGTGCCTATCTACACCGGAGCACTGGATCGCGAATGCAATGAAAAAGGATATATTTTGCCGGGGCTGGGAGACGCGGGAGATCGTTTGTTTGGTACACGCTCTGGAACCATAAAGGATTAGCCCGAACAATCCAGCCTCGTTATCTGCTAAAATAAACCTGTCTCTAACGACAGGAAATTTAGTTTGTCGGTCATAGCAAAAAAACAGGAAAGTTCAACCAACGCCGAACGTCGCCGACGCGGTAAAGAATTAATCCTCCGCGTCGCGGAGGAAGTATTTGCGAATCTGGGCTTTCAGGGTGCCACCATGACCGAAATCGGTAAACGAGCCGGTCTTCCCAAAGCCAATATCCATTACTATTTTTCCTCCAAGGCCAAACTTTATCAACGTGTGATAGACAATGTCTTCACCGTATGGCTAAAAGCAGCGGATAAATTTGATGACCACGATGACCCGCGTCAGGCTCTAACCGCTTATATAAGCGCCAAGATGGAATTAGCGCGTAGCCGACCGAATGGCTCAAAAGTCTGGGCTAACGAGATAATCCGCGGCGCGCCAATGATTCGAGATTATCTCGAAACCCACCTGCTCGACTGGTGTATCTCACGCGAGGCACGGATTCAAAGCTGGATAGACCGAGGCATGATGCGACCCGTTAATCCGCGTTATTTACTCTATATGATCTGGGCCTCGACCCAGCATTACGCCGACTTTGGCACGCAGATAACTGTATTGAATAACGGCGAGGCTTTGTCGGATGAAGCGTTCGATGAAGCGAAAAATACGCTGATTGATGTTATTTTGAATGGGTTGTTGTATGAGTCAAACTAGCGGTGGGTGGGGAGATATATCCACTCCAAAACGATGTGCTCTGATTCCATTAGATTGAAATTGCATTGCGATACCCGTACGAATGTCACTGGCCAGGTTCCATGCCTTTGTTGCTGAATTTGTCCAGCCCGCAACCCAACACTGATAAGCATCTTTTTCCATCTCCATAACCCAGAAGCTAGGTATTTCATTAGATGAAAAATTGCCACTATTTTGAACAGATTCAATAGCAATTTGCTTAACCTGCTCAAGGCTCGAATCATAAGAAACGTAAAACGTGATATGCACCCAGATATAGCTATCATGGTAGGTTAAATTCACTACCTCCTTTGAAAGCATCTTACTGCTGGGGATGATTAAACGTTTCCAGTTCCAGAGTTTAATAATTGTATGATTGAGGCAAATATCTTCTACCGTGCCATAGTGTTCATCTATCATCAGGGTATCACCAACACGTATGGTCTTTGAAAAGGAAATGACCATACCAGCAATAATATTTTCAATTAAAGGTCTTGCTGCAACGCCTAACACAACACTGGATACGGCAACTAAGACAGAGATAAGAGCAGCAGGAATTGAATTTAGAAAGGGAAATGAGAGGGCAACCCCCCACACTATCAGTATTAAAAAAAATGTTATTTTTCCAATAATCGAAAAACGGTTTTCGATATTTTCAACCGCAGCATCGATTTCACCAATTTCACTCTGCTCATCGGGTGCAAATGTTTCTATACTGTCAAAACTATCGAGTGTTCTGACTCTTTTCGATCGACTGGACTTGATTTTAAATAGTGTGGATTTTGCCCACCATATTGCGAATAGACCAATAAGGCTAACTATGCCCAGGTAAACAACCAATATTTGTGGAGCCATAGGAATTCCCCTAACAAGTGAAGGTGGCCGAGAAAATAATACTCAAGGTAAGTCCTCAGCAATATCCTCAGCCCAAAGTTCCGGTTTTTCGGCAATAAACCGCTCCATCAATTCGATGCAATCACGATCGTCGGCCAAAATTACTTCAACACCACGATCACGAAGAAAGTCTTCGTTACCACCGAAATTTTTATTCTCGCCAACAACCACTCGTTCGATACCAAACTGGATAATAGTACCCGAGCACATCATGCAGGGGGATAGCGATGTGTAAAGCGTCATGTTCTTATAACTGCTCTGGCGCCCAGCTTTGCGCAGGCAGTCCATTTCGCCGTGCGCGATCGGGTCGCCTTTCTGTACTCGTTGGTTACGCCCTTTAGCAACGAATTGATCGCCTTTGGCTAACACACTGCCGATAGGGCAACCGCCTTCATTGAAACCCGCCAGCGCTTCTTCGTAAGCTATGCGTAAATATTTTTTATCGTTATCTTCGAGCATTCACCACCTCCTAAACCCGCTCGCCTCGCCTGAACGGCACCAGCAGCGCTTGCGGGTACTGAGCGCGCCTCGCCATAACAATCATCGCCAGGATAGACATGACGTACGGCAACATGAGAAAAAACTGGTAGGGAATAAAAGCACCCGCCGATTGTTGCGCACGTACCTGCATGGCTTCGAGACCTGCGAACAAAAACGCACCCATTAACGCTTTACCCGGTTTCCACGAGGCGAAAATAACCAGCGCGACACAGATCCAGCCACGCCCATTGACCATGCCGAAATAAAACGCATCGAACCAGGACATGGTGATAAAGGCACCACCGACAGCCATCAACGCGCTGCCCACCATCACCGCGCCGGTGCGCACTGCCAGAACATCGATTCCCTGAGCTTCGACAGCGACCGGGTTTTCACCCGCCATGCGTACTGCCAGGCCAATCGGCGTTTTTTGTAGTACATACCAGACAACCGGCACACAAATCAGCGCCAGATAGGTGAGTGGTGATTGATTGAACAGTGCCTCACCGAAGAGTGGAATATCGGACAATATCGGTATTTCGAAGTTTTGAAACGGTACTATTTTTGGCGGCGTGGTGGCCGACGGCAGCAACATGCGATAGACAAAATAACTTAGCGATGAGGCAAACAGGGTAATGCCAATACCGGTCACATGCTGTGATAAGCCCAGGTAAACCGTAAACGAGGCATGCAGCATGCCAAATAATGCACCCACACTGGCGGCGAAAATGACACCGCCCCATAAGTCGCCACCCTGATAAACCCACATCCATCCAGACATAGCACCCACGGTCATAATGCCTTCGATACCCAGATTGAGCACACCCGCACGTTCACATATAAGCTCGCCTAATGTGCCGAAAATTAACGGGCTGACAATGCGGACTGTGGCAGCCCAGAAGCCTGCGGTGAGTAGGATATCGAGTAAATCGCTCATTTACGCCACTTAATCCTGTATCGCGTTAACATCACACTGACGAGGATAGCGAGCACCGATACACCGACCAGTACGTCGGCAATATAGGTCGGAATATTAACCGCTCGGCTCATCGAATCGGCGCCGACATAAACCGCCGATAGAAATAGTGCTGCAGGGATAACCGCCAGTGGATGCAACTGCGCTAACATCGCAACCGCAACGCCGGTGTAGCCAAACCCAGGCGACAGATCGAGGGTCAGATAACCCTTCAACCCGGCCACTTCACTGACCCCAGCCAGGCCCGCCAGGCCACCCGATATCAGCGCAGTTAAAATCACAGTGCGGTTAATCTTCACCCCGGAAAACTCTGCGCCTTTGGCATTAAAACCAACCGCTTTAATTTCGTAACCTAATACCGTGAAACGCATCACCGCCCAAATCAGTACAGAGGCCAGTATCGCGACGATTAGTCCCGCGTGCAGTCTGCCTTTGCTCATCAGCGTCGGTAGTACGCCTTCATCGACAATCGACGCAGTTTGCGGCCAGCCCATCGCCATCGGGTCGCGCAAGGGGCCTTCGATTAAATAACTAACCATTAACAAAACGACGAAGTTAAGCAACAAAGTGGTGACCACCTCGTCCACCTTCAACCGAGTTTTTAATAGCACCGGCACCAGTAACAGCAATCCACCAGCCAATGCACCGACCAGTAATAGGAATGGCACCATCAGATAACCGGGTAAGCTAACAAGCCCCGTACCAAAGTAAACCGACGCCAGCGCGCCTGCGTAAAGCTGGCCTTCGGCACCGATATTGTAAAATTTCGAACGAAACGCGACCGCAACGGCAAGGCCGGTAAATATTAACGGTATTGATCGTGTGAATGTTTCCTTGAGGGCAAAAGCCGATCCAAACGCACCTTTAAATAATAAAGCATACGCTTCAAGCACCGGGACACCGGCCCATATTATGAGTGCAGAGCACAGTATGAGCGCGGCGAAAATAGCCGAGATCGGTGCCATGCCAATCCGCAACAACGAGGTATGCTGACGCAGTTCAATTTGCATGAATAGCCTGCCCCGCCATCATTAAACCCAATTCGGTGACTGTTCGAGTCGCCGTCGGCACGGCTTCACTCAAATTACCCTGATACATCACCGCAATTCGATCACACAGTGACAGCAGCTCATCGAGGTCTTCGGAAATCAGTAAGATAGCGGCGCCTCGTTTTCGAGCATCAAATAATTGTTCCTGAACATAGGCGATGGCACCCTCGTCGAGCCCCCTGACTGGCTGGTTGGCCAATATAAAATCTGGCTCTGGTGACAGTGCCCTCGCCAGGATGAGTTTCTGGATATTGCCACCCGATAATAATTTGGTTTGTGCCTGCGGGCCTTCACAGCGCACATCGAAGCGCTCGATCAATTTTTCGGCTCGTTTGATTGCTGCATCCCTGTTAATGATTATTTTCCACTTTGAAATTTCTGCTGAGCGTAGGTCTTCGCTGATTAAATTTTCCCATATCTCCATCTCGCCAATCATTCCGCGTACATGCCGATCTTCGGGTATTCGTCCGATACCCCGCGCGACAAAGTCTGACGGGCCCGCATCGGTTAGCGTTTTATCATGCAACTCGAGCGTGCCTGAATAATCGCGATTCAGGCCGGATAAAACATCGGCTAATGCCGCTTGCCCGTTACCGGCAACACCCGCAATACCGATGATTTCATGCGCGTGTATGGTTAAATCGACATTGTTTAGCATCGGCAATTTATCGTCGCCAAAAGCACTTAGACCTGCCAGCGTGAGTACCGGTGCACCCGGTTGCATCGCTTCCAGTTGTGGCCTGGTGACGACTTCTCCCACCATCTTCTCGGCCAGTTCACTTCTGCTGGCTTCACTGGTTTTTATCGTATCGACTATTTTCCCTCGGCGTAAAACCGAAATGCGATCACTAATTGCCAATATTTCGTGTAATTTATGCGAAATGAAAATCACCGACAATCCTTTTGCCGTGAGTGATCTGAGGGTGATAAAGAGATTCTCGGTTTCCTGCGGCGTCAAAACAGCGGTAGGCTCATCCAGGATTAAAGTGCGCGCACCGCGGTAGAGTGCTTTTAAAATTTCGACACGCTGTCGCTCACCAACCGAAAGCGAGCCGACCAGCGCGTCCGGGTTAATCGCGAGAGAATAACTTTCGGCCATTTCCATTAGTTTACGACGCGCTGCTGTTAAATCGTGCCGCCATGACCACAGGCTTTCGGTGCCGAGGATGATATTTTCTATTACGGTTAAATTATCGGCCAGGGTGAAGTGCTGATGCACCATACCGATACCAGCCTGGATGGCCGCTTCGGTGGAACCGGGAGTCAGCACTTTGTCCTCAACTTCGATTGAACCTTCGTCGGCCTCATAATGACCAAACAAAATATTCATCAGCGTAGTTTTACCGGCACCATTTTCGCCGAGCAACGCCATGATCTCGCCTTCGCCCAATGACAGCGAAATGCTGTCATTGGCGATCAGTGATCCGAAACGTTTGGTTATCTGCTTGAAAGAAAGTCTCGACATAACAAGCTAACGCAATTGTATTACTCTGCTTAAAATGTCGATTTTGGTTCAGAGTCGATAATTTCTACCGTATAGGAACCACTGAGAATATCGGCTTTCAACTTTGCAACTTTGGCTTTGGCTGCCGCAGGAATACGATCCTCGAATTCATGGTAAGGCGCCAAGCTCGCCCCGCCCTTCTTCATCATGGTCCACTCTTTGTAATTTTCAGCCGCAAATGTACCCGATTTTACCCGTGAAATAGCATGTGCGATGGCCGCTTCCATATGCCATAGAGCCGAAGTAACCACGACATTCGCGCCATTTTCTTCCTTGTTCATATCATTCACATTGCCAAACGCGATAATGCCTTTATCTCTCGCGGCATCGACTACACCGGCACGCTCGGCGTAGAGCACATCAACACCAGATTCTACCTGGGCAAAGGCGGCCTCTTTTGCCTTGGGTGGATCATACCAGGAGCCGATAAAGGTCACTTTAACTTCGACTTTCGGATTAACCGATTTAGCGCCGTTGATAAAGGCGTGAAACAGCCGATTCACCTCGCCTATCGGGTATCCGCCAACCATACCGAGCTTGTTGGTTTTGGTCATCGAACCGGCGAGTACACCCATTAAATAACAGGGTTCGTGAATGTAATTATCGAATACCGAAAAGTTAGAGCCGTGCGGTGCGAATGGGTCGCCCATTAAAAAAGCAACATCCGGGTATTCATCGGCAACTTTACGGGCTTCCTTGGAGATACCAAAAGCTTCACCAACAATGAGTTTGGCACCGCCTTCGCAGTACTCACGCAATACTCGGATATAATCTGTATTGGCGACCTTTTCGGAAAACACATAATCAACTCCACCAGCTGCCTTCGCGGCTAACAAGCCCTGATGCAAGCGGGCATCCCACTTTTGCTGAATGGGTTGGGTATAAATACCGGCGACTTTCATATTAGCCGCAAAGGCAGGGAATACGCCAAACCCCAGCGCACCAACACAGGCAGCGGATATTTTATTGAATGACCGACGTGAAATATTTTGTGACATCTTATTTACTCTCCTCATGATTAATTATTTTTAAAAAGCATAACTTTAGTTTCTAACTACCAATACCAATCCTGTTAATACTAAACCGGCACCTAAGGCTCTGAACCAGTTTATTTCCCGAACTGCTATACCCAGGACACCAAAATGATCGAGCAGCAACGACAATAAAACCTGCCCGAAAATTATCGCAATCATGGTGTTGGCGACACCTATCCTGGGAATCAGCAGGGTGACCATTGTCACGTAAAAGGCACCTAGTATCCCGCCTGTATAGTAAACCGGCGGTACTTGCGATAAACCTTGCAGACCACTGACTGAAGACCCGTTGTAGCGGAAAAGAAATACCAACAACAATGTCAGCGCGCCTACAACAAAGGAGATCAGGGTGGCGAGTACTACATTATCGAGTGCCCGCCCGAGCTGACCATTTACAACGCCCTGTACCGGCAACATACTGCCAGCAAAAACTGCCAGTATGATAAATAATATTGCCGTTGGAAGCACTAGCCGTTAATTGTCTTTATATTCATAACATAATAAATCAGCCCACCAAGCAGCGACCCGGTAAACCAGCCATAGCTATAAAACCAGCTAAGTGCGCCGGTGGTAACTGCAACTATTGTCAATGCGACAGGAATCAGGAAGGCGACAAAACCGCTCACGTTCCATGCGGGATAGGTGCTGTTGTCCATATACAATGCCGGTAGGTCAAGCGTTTGCCGTTTTACCATGAAGTAGTCGACAATCATGATTCCGGCGATAGGTCCAAGCAGGCTCGAATAACCAATCAACCAGTTCGAATACAGGCTTTCGACGCTGACATCGGAGACTATCCATTCCAGCTTTTTAAGCAACTCCCAACCCATAAGCACGACACCGACTAAACCGGTAATGATGACACCTCGTGTGTTGCTCACCATTTTCGGCGCAATATTCTGGAAGTCATTCGTCGGCGACACAATATTCGCTGCGGTATTGGTGGACAGCGTTGCGATAATAATCATCAGCATTGATAAAATGACCCAGAACGGGCTATCAATTTTACCAATCAACGAGATCGGATCGGACACAGTTTCGCCGACCAGTTGTGGAGAAGCAGCCGTCAAAATTACACCCAGCGCGGCAAACAGAAACATCGTTACCGGCAGGCCGATAATCTGGCCTTTTATCTGACTCTTCTGAGAATCCGCAAATCGGCTGAAATCAGGAATATTCAGCGATAATGTCGCCCAGAAGCCCACCATAGCAGTGAGGCCACCAAAGAAATAACCAAAAAAAGAGGCGTCTTCGGGTCGATTAGGCGGCTTGGCTAACAACTCCGTTATCGATGCCTGCGGATAGGCCCAAACAATCAAGCCAATACCTACCAGTAAAAGCATGGGAGCCGCCAGGGTTTCCAACATCTTGATTGACTCAGCACCCCTGATAACAACCCATAGATTAATCACCCAGAATATAAAGAAGCCGATGACCTCGCCAGTACCGCCGAGGCTAGCCCAGCCGTCGGATACTGCCGAAAAAAGCAGGTGTATGGCGAGCCCGCCGAACATGGTTTGAATACCGAACCAGCCGCAGGCGATTAGCGCTCTGATCAGACAGGGTACATTCGAACCAATAATACCAAACGAAGATCGCAGTACCACGGGGAATGGAATACCGTATTTAGTTCCCGGATAGGCATTTAACACCAGTGGGATCAATACGATCACATTCGCCAGAAAAATAGCCCACAGCGCTTCGCCGACAGAAAGTCCAAAATAAGCGGTGAGAACGCCACCGAGCGTATAAGTAGGTACGCAAATTGCCATGCCCACCCAAAGCGATGCGATGTGCCTGGTTTTCCAGGTTCGCTGATCGACGCGAGTCGGTGCGATATCCTCGTTATAGCGCGAACTCGATATTACATCGTCTCCGGCCTTTAATTCGACAAATTCACCTACTGTTTCAATACTACTAGCAGTCATAACTTCCTCCAGATTATTAAGTTTTATTGGTATTTTATTATCGATCTTTAGTTATTGGTTATTGGTTATTGATTTGTTCTCATCGGATTATTAGCGTGTGTCGTCCAGTTGGCATACTCCCCCGATACGGTCTCGCCGGTACGTTTATCGATTTCACCAACCGATAATTCGCGTAAGCTAATACAGCCCTCGACCGGACAAACACTAACACATAAATTACAGCCCACGCATTCTTCATCGATGACTTCGAAATGGCGTGAGCCGTCTTTTGTCGCAGATATCGCCTGATGCGATGTATCTTCGCAGACTACATGGCAGCGACCGCATTCGATGCATTGTTCCTGATCGATCTGCGCTTTAACAATGGTGTTGAGATCAAGATATTTCCAGTCGGTTACCTTATCCACCGCCTTGCCGACTATTTCGTCAACCGATGCGAACCCTTTGCTATCCATGAAATCGCTGAGACCGGTGACCATGTCATCGATAACCTTAAATCCATAAGTCATCGCGGCCGTACAGACCTGCACATTGCCAGCGCCGAGCGCAATAAAATCGACCGCATCACGCCAGGTTGTTATACCGCCAATTCCCGAGATAGGGAGACCCCGGGTCTGCTCATCACGTGCTACTTCGGCAACCATATTCAGCGCAATCGGCTTGACCGCCGGACCACAATAACCGCCGTGTGTGCCTTTACCACCGGTGGAGGGGTTAATCGAAAAGGTATCCAGATCGACCGAAATAATCGAGTTAATTGTATTAATCATGGACACCGCATTTGCCCCGCCGTTGTGCGCTGCACGCGCCGATTGACGAATATCGCTAATGTTAGGCGTTAGTTTGACAATGACAGGCATAGCCGAATATTCCTTGCACCATCGAGTCACCATTTCCACATATTCTGGCACCTGACCAACAGCCGCGCCCATACCCCGTTCGGACATGCCATGTGGGCAGCCAAAATTAAGTTCAATACCATCGGCGCCGGTGTCTTCGATCTTGTGTAAGATTTCCTTCCAGGCATCTTCATTACAGGGCACCATCAGCGACACAATCATCGCACGGTCGGGCCAGTCTTTCTTAACCTGCGTAATTTCCCGAACATTGAGATCCAGTGGGCGGTCGGTAATTAACTCGATATTGTTGAAACCCACCAGACGCCGATCGCCGGAGTGCCAGGCACCATAGCGCGGGCCGTTAACATTCACCAACGGTGGCCCATCTTCCCCCAGGGTTTTCCAGACCACACCGCCCCAGCCAGCTTCAAAGGCTCGAACTACGTTATAAGCTTTATCAGTGGGTGGTGCCGAAGCCAGCCAGAAAGGATTCGGGGAATGAATACCGATAAAATTCGATGTTAAATCCGCCATATCTTATTCCCCTCTACCGCTTTTAAGCAGGTATTCATTAATCGATTTAGCCGCCAGCTTTCCATCCTGCGCAGCCGCTACAGTCAGGTCTTCACCATCGCAAACACAGTCTCCCCCCGCCCATATGCCGGCAACAGAAGTCTTCCTCTGTGCATCCACGCGAATACGTCCTTTCTCGAGTTCGACCGCGCCATCGAGTTTGGCATCAAAATTCTGACCTATAGCCTTAAACAACATATCAGCAGGTAAGGAAAATGTTTCACCCTTGCGCTCAAATTCAACTTCACGTACATGACCATCAACAGTAATAATATTGACAGGTTTGGCGTTATAGAGGATTTTGACGCCTTTTATCTGAGTAAACTCGCGTTCCTCTTCACTGGCAACCATCGCCTCCGGCCCACGGCGATAAACTAGAGTTACTTCGTCAGCGCCTAATAATTTAACTTGCGTGGCGATGTCAATTGCTGTCATACCGCCACCGATGACAACCACCTGGCGGCCTACTGGTAATTCAGAAAGATCACCGCTCTGGCGTATCTGCGATATATAGTCGACCGCACTCATGACACCGTCGACCTCTTCGTTGGCGAGGTTCAAGCTGTTAACACCATCAAGCCCCATGCCGAGAAATATCGCATCGAACTCGTTCAATAGACTGCCAGTATCGAAATCATCGCCTAGATGCTGACCATAGCGGATTTCGATACCGCCGATAGCCGCAATGTATTCGATTTCTCGGCTGGCAAAATCATCGAGCATCTTGTAGGCAGCGAGGCCGTATTCGTTAAGACCACCGCTCTTCTCACGCGCCTCAATAATGGTGACCTGGTGCCCCTGCCGCGCCAACCCATGCGCGCAGGACAACCCGGCAGGCCCGGCACCGACAATCGCTACCCGTTTGCCTGTATCAGGCGCACGGCTGAAAAATTGCTGACCCGCATTAATTGCAGCATCAACTGCGTGGCGCTGAAGTAAACCAATACTCACCGGACGATGATCCTGCTCGTTGCGCACACAGGCCTGCTCGCACAAGGTTTCGGTTGGGCACACCCTCGCGCAACTACCGCCTATTATGTTTTCCTGCAATATAAGTCGAGCGGCACCAGAATTGTTGCCCGATTTAATCATGCTAATAAAACCGGCAACATCGATTCCAGTTGGACAGGCCTCCGTGCATGGTGCGTCATAACAAAAATAGCAGCGATCTGCCTCGACCAGTGCCGCAGTGTCACCGAGCGGCGGATGCATATCACTAAAGTTGTGGGCGTACTCATCCGCAGTTAGGCGCGCGGCTCTGATATCCACCTAAACAGCCTCTGCCTTTTGCAAAATTGCAGACAAAACAACATTCGCCCCGGCGGTTATCCATTCCGGTTTGACGTCCTCAATTTCGTTATGACTAATACCATCGATACAGGGGATAAACACCATCGAAGTCGGCGCAACACCGGCCAGATAACAGGCGTCGTGGCCTGCGCCCGACACTATTTCTCGCGATGAGTAACCATGCGCCTGAGTACCCTCGCGTACTGCTGCCACACAGCTATCGTTGAATGCAATCGGGGCGTAATAAAAAATCTGCTCCAGCTCACATTCGAGGCCGATTGAGGAAACAATCTTATCCACACCTGCACGCATTTGTTTATCCATATTCGCCAGAACGTCATCGTCAGGATGACGAAAATCAATGGTCAAAGACACTTGCCCGGGAATGACATTGCGAGAATTAGGGTAAACGTCGAGCATACCGACAGTGGCACAGGCCAGCGGAGCATTATCGAGGCCTACCTGATTGACCAGCTGAACAATTAGCGCGGCGCCTAACAAAGCATCTTTACGGCGGTTCATCGGTGTCGGTCCAGCATGAGACTCAACGCCGGTGAGCGACATCTCGTACCAGCGCTGACCCTGCGCATCGGTAACAATACCAATGGTTTTTTCTTCGGCTTCGAGAATAGGGCCCTGCTCGATATGCGCCTCAAAATAAGCGTGTACATCTCGGCCGCCAACTTCTTCGTCACCGGCATAGCTAATGCGTTGTAGCTCCTCACCCATGGTCAGGCCATCAGCATCGGATCGACTTAGACCATAGTCGAGCGTGAAGACGCCGCCAAACACACCCGACGCCACCATCGCTGGTGCAAACCGAGAACCTTCTTCGTTAGTCCAGACGCAGGCTTCGACGGAATGTCGCGTCTGGATGTTCATATCATTTAGCGAGCGAATGACTTCCAGGCCAGTTAATACGCCATAGACACCATCGAAACGACCACCTGTAGGTTGCGTGTCGAGGTGACTGCCGGTTAACACGGGCGGCAGGCTCGATTCGGTTCCTTCACGGCGCGCAAAAATATTACCCATTTTGTCGACTTTGATGGTGCAACCAGCTTCTTTGCACCAGCTCACAAATAAATCACGACTTTCTCGGTCCAGATCAGTTAGTGCCAGCCGACAGCAACCCCCTTTTTCGGTCGCGCCGATTTTCGCCATTTGCATCAGACTGTCCCACAGACGGTCGGCATTGATTTTATATTCTACTGCTGTGTCCGCTATGTTTGATATTTCAGGATTGACGCTCATTCGTTTTCTCCAGTTTTTGTTAGTTTAACGTTTGACTGCGGTTGGTTTCTTTAGCTCTCGGCGTTTATTGACAGCATCATAATAAGACGCAAATGGTGGGCGGTTGACATAATTACCCGCACCACGCTCGACCATTAATTCACCCGACTTGTAAACTAGTTTTCCATTGCTCAGTGTGTGCGATGGAATACCCTTAACTTCCATGCCTTCAAAAATATTAAAGTCAATATTTTGATGGTGCGTTTTCGCAGATATAGTTTTCGTTCCTTCCGGATCCCAAACCACCAGATCGGCATCGGCACCAACAGACACGGAGCCCTTACGCGGATGTATATTAAAAATTTGTGCCGCATTGGTAGAGGTAACTTTAACGAATTCATTCATGGTCAGGCGACCGGTGCTGACACCGTGATGCCAGAGCACCTCCATGCGGTTTTCGATTCCGGCGGTACCATTAGGGATAATTGAAAAATCATCTTTTCCTGCTGCTTTCTGGTCCGCACAAAAACAGCAATGGTCGGTTGCCGTGGTTTGCAGATTGCCCGACTGCAAGCCACGCCAGAGCGCCTCCTGGTGTTCTTTCGGACGAAACGGCGGACTCATGACGTGCGCCGCCGCGCGATCAAAATCTGGATCACGATAAACCGAATCGTCGATTAACAAATGCCCGGCGAGCACTTCGCCAAACACGCGCTGACCTTCGCTGCGCGCACGGGTAATGGTTTCCAGTGCTTCTTTGGTTGAAACGTGTACCAGATAAACTGGTACATCGAGTGCCTGCGCAATTCTGATCGCGCGATTGGCGGCCTCGCCTTCGACTTCGGGCGGGCGCGACATCGGGTGACCCTCGGGACCGGTGATACCCATTTCAAGCACCTTCTTCTGTAGCTGAAATACCAGTTCTCCATTTTCGGCATGACAGGTGGGAATAGCACCGAGCTCTAACGCACGACTGAAACTGTTCACCATCGTTTCGTCGGTCGCCATAATGGCATTCTTGTATGCCATAAAATGTTTGAAACTATTGACACCGTGATCGCGCACTAAGGTGCCCATATCTTCGTGAACACTGTCATCCCACCAGGTAACCGCGACGTGGAAGCTGTAATCCGAAACAGATTTTTCTGCCCATTCACTCCACTGATGGAAGGCCTCCATTAAATTTTGTTGTGGTGCGGGAATAACGAAATCGATAATACAGGTTGTCCCGCCAGCGAGACCAGCGGCAGTGCCGGAATAAAAATCCTCGCTGGCAACTGTACCCATAAACGGTAGCTGCATGTGCGTGTGCGGGTCGATTCCTCCCGGCATGACATATTGGCCACCGGCATCGATTACCTGGGCACTCGATGGCGCATCAAGGTCTTCACCAACCGCTACAATCTTGCCTTCATCGCAATAGACATCGGCTCTGGCAGTATTTTCGGCATTAACAACGGTGCCACCTTTAATCAGAATAGACATAGGGTTTCCTCAGTATTGATTTTTAAAGTTCGACCAACGGCGAATAAGTCTCTGGCCGACGATCTCGGAAGAACTGCCAGCTATCACGCACCTGTCGAATCATATCCATATCCAGCTCAGTCACCAGTAGTTCGTCTTTGTCTGCGCTAGCCTGAGCAATAATTTCGCCACGCGGGTTGACGAAATAGCTTGAGCCGTAAAACTCACCAATATCCCACGGTGACTCGATACCCACCCGATTAATGGCAGCGATATAAACGCCATTAGCCGCAGCCGAAGCTGGTTGTTCCAGCTCCCATAGATATTGCGATACACCGGCAACCGTGGCAGAAGGGTTATAGATAATTTCAGCACCGCGTAGCGCAAGCGCCCGCCAGCCTTCTGGAAAGTGTCGGTCGTAACAGATATAAACACCAAGCCTGGCATAAGCCGTATTAAACACGGGCCAGTTGGAACTACCAGGTTTGAAAAAGAACTTTTCCCAGAATCCTGCCACCTGAGGGATATGAGTCTTACGATACTTGCCCAGATAACTACCATCGGCATCGATCACCGCTGCAGTATTGTAATAAAGGCCGGGCATAACCTCTTCGTATATAGGCACAATAATGACCATGTTGTGCCTGCGCGCGTATTCCTGCATTAATTTAGTCGTATAGCCATCCGGGATTGCTTCCGCCGCGGCATACCATTTGGAATCCTGACTAGGGCAAAAATAAGGTTGGGTAAAAACTTCCTGAAAACATAAAACCTGCACACCTTTAGTCGCCGCCTCGTCAATCATCGGCAAGTGCGCTTCCAGCATAGCATCGCGAATCTGCTCAGGGGACATAGTTTCAGCGTCGCCCTTGAGACTCATTTGAATCAAACCAGAGATCAGTTTGCTCATCGAATATTCCTCCCAAACGTTTAGCTTTTCATCTAGAAAACTAAAGTATTGCGTCGGTTATGTGCCGATTTTTATTTTTATTTGGCAGTTTCAGTTTTTGTTGCAGGCCAAATACTACAATTATCCTGTCTACCTAGTCAATTTTTTTTATTTCAGCAATCAATAGACATATCGATACTAATTGCCATAGTGTCACTTGATCTGCATACTTGCCACATCAGCAGCGCAAATGCAGAGCAGGCCATGCCCACATTCGATCCCGAAAAAGTTTCTGAAATACACCAGCATTTGCACAGCCATTTGCCGTCTGAATCGGCGTTGCGCGTCAAGGCACTGGAAACCGTGCTAGTTGAGAAAGGCCTGGTCAATAGCCAGACTATCGACGCCTGGGTTGAGGCTTACTCAGAGGAAGTCGGCCCCAAACGCGGCGCATTAATAGTAGCCAAAGCCTGGTGCGAGCCGGCATTCAAGGCCGCTCTGTTAGAGGATGCGGTTAGCGCAATCGACCATCTTGGCTATCTGGGTAAAGCCACGGCGCATTTAAAAGTCGTCGAAAATACGCCGCTGGTGCATAACCTGGTGGTTTGCACGCTTTGCTCCTGTTATCCGTTTTCGATACTCGGCATGGCCCCTAACTGGTATAAAACAGCCGCATATCGGTCACGCGCAGTACGCGACCCGCGCGGTGTGCTCACGGAATTCGGTGTCAAAATCGATAACGATATAGAAATTCGAGTCTGGGATAGTACGGCTGAATTACGTTATCTGGTATTGCCAGAACGCCCTGCGGGGACGGGAGGATTAAGCGAGGAAGCGTTGGCTGCGTTGGTGTCGAGAAATTCTATGATTGGTACTGACCGGGTACTGGAGATTAAAAACTAATGGATGGTATGCACGACCTCGGTGGTAAACAGGGCTTCGGCCCGATTGATGTGAATGAAACCGATGTGCCATTTCACGCCGACTGGGAAGGCCGTATGTGGGCCATCGCACAATGTGGCGGAGGACGCGATGGCTGGACCATCGACTGGTGGCGTCATTGCCGCGAACTCATCGACCCGGTGGATTATCTGGCCCGGCCTTATTTCGATTCCTGGATGCAAGCTTATACTGCCGCTTACATCGATTCCGATACATTCACACTTGAAGAAATCATCAAGGCGAAATCAGACCAAACACCCGTCGAACCACCTGAGGCCATCGATACCCAACAGGTTCTTAAAGACATCCAATCGCAGGCGACACGATTTGATCGGCCATTGGCTCAAACGCCCCAGTTCGAAGTCGGTGATTGCGTCAACACTAAACAATTGACCACTAGCCATCACACGCGCCTTCCCGCTTATACGCGCGGCAAACCCGGCATCATTCACGCTTACCACGGTGCGCATATTTTTGCCGATGCCTGTGCCAAAGGTTCAGATCGCCCTGAACACATCTACTCGGTGGCATTTAATGCGAGCGATTTATGGCAGGAATCGCAAAACAGGAAAGACCGCGTTTTTCTCGATTTATGGGAGAGTTATCTTGAGCCAGCCTGAATCATCGGTGACACCCTTCAAACGTATGGATGGTGAACCCGTTTTCGACGAAGCCTGGCAGGCCCAGTTACTGGCCATGGTTGACCAGATGATTGACGATGGTATTTTTACCAACGCACTCTGGTCAGAGATGCTGGGGGAGAATTTAAAAGCAGCCGAGGCTCGTGGGCAAGCCGACGATATTGATACTTATTATGCGGCCGTGTTAGCGACTTTCGAAACTCTGCTCACCCAATCGACCGAAGTTTCATCCAACACCATCACCGATAAACAGCAGGCCTGGAAGCGCGCCTATTTGGGCACGCCGCACGGGCAACCAGTTACTTTAAAGGAGTGATATGGAAGACAATACCTCTATACGTAAGCACATTCGTCACGTCACCGGCATACCAATTCAGGTAAAGCTCGATTTCCCATCTATGGATTTCGATGACGTCAATGAAGACACCATCACCAATGTTAGTCTCGGTGGGCTTTCGTTTATCGCCGATGATCGACTAGATATTGAGGAATCAATTCAAGTTCGATTTCCGATTCTGGACAAGCAAGCCACCTTAACCGGGAAAGTTATCTGGTGCGAAAAATCTAATCACGGTTACGAAGTTGGCCTGGAATTCGACGATGCTGAAGAAATTCAACGCCTGAAAATGATCGACCAGATCAGTGATATCGAAAATTACCGTCAGCGTAAAGAAGCCAGCGAAGGCTTACCTGTTACCAGCGAACAGGCCGCACGTGAATGGGTGAAACAATACACCGGCGATTTCTCAGCCCTGTAATAAACTGGTTTAACCGGTCTTTCGAACCGCCGAATATCGCGTCACCGGGCCCGTCTCGCTAAGGAAGGTTTCGGTCAAACCTCGATGCGTATGGTTCATGCGCCAGCTCAGCATTTTATGTACATATTCCAGCATCGGGGTTTGATAGTCGGGATTATTGGCCTGATTAACAAATTCATTCGGGTCTTGCTGCAAATCGAAAAATAGCGGTGGTAGCGCACCGAAATGTACATACTTATAATTCTCATCGCGGACTACCGCGAGATTACATTGATGCGAAGTCAGACCGAAATGCTTTTCTACCGAATCGTCAAGTACACTGCGAAAATCGAATTCCCAGAAAACTTCTTTGCGCCAATTATCGGGTGTCTCACCACTATTGATGATTGGCATTAAAGACATGCCGTCACACTGCGATGGGATTTCAATATCCAGCCAGTCGAGCATGGTTGGCATAATATCGATGTTCTCGCTAAAAGCGTCGATCTGTTTACCCCGGCTTGCATCCGCACTAGTGCGCGGGTCGCGAATAATCAATGGCACATAATACGAAGCATCAAAGTAACCCAGCTTGCTATTAATCCAGTGATCGCCGAGTTGCTCGCCGTGATCCGAAGTAAAAATAATCAGCGTTTCGTCCCATTCACCACTGGCTTTCAGATGGTCAAAAAGTCGACCAAGGTTATCGTCCACTTCGGTGATCAGGCCATAGTAATTCGCCATCGCCTGTCGCATTTTTCGCTCCGACTCGGGCACGGTATACCTGGGTTTGGACAGGTAATAAGCCAGCATCGGATGCTGCTTACCCTCTTCTTCAATCGTTGTATGCCGATCCGGTAGTTTTAGCGATGCCGGATCGTATAGCCGGTTATAGGGCTCCGGCACCGAAAATGGCGGATGCGGGCGTAATAACGACAAATGCGTGACCCAGGGCTTTTGCTGACCCTTTATCCAGTGCAGGCATTTGTCCACCATGAAATGCGTTTCATGATCTTCAGTCTTTATCGCCAGCGGCAGCGGCACTTCGCCGCCCTCAGCCCAGTCAACACCATCGATTTTATTGCCATACAAATCCAACAGAGATTCCGGCATTTCATAACCTTTATTAATCAACGAATGCACCCAGTCAAGGGATACCTCATCTCTATAGGCGGTATAACTATCAATCCCTGGCAGGGGCTCGCAGTAATGTGTCAAACGCGGGTCTTTTTCGCTAAGGCCACGGGGGTCGGTGGCAGTATCAGTATAACCAAACAATGAAGGTTCATAGCCGGCCCGGCGGGCTGCCAGCGCCCAGTTGTCAAAGGACCGATCCACCGGCGTGCCGTTGCTAACACATCGATGGTTCTGTAAATACATGCCGGTATGCAATGACGTGCGGCTTGGAGAGCATGGCGTGGCCTGAGCAAAGTGGCGTTTAAATAAAACGCTGTCTTTTGCCAACGCATCCAGATTCGGAGTTTTAACAACCGGATGATTGAGTAGCGACAGGCAGTCGCCGCGCCATTGATCGGCGGTTATAAATAGTATGTTCATTCGCTACTTTTCCTGGATGAAAATCATAACGCTATTACCAACGCATAATATTCATCTTTTAAATATGAGCAAGCAAATAATTCACTCATAATGGAGATAGCTCGATAGACCCAACACAGGATCAGGCAAAAATACTCAGACTAATGGTGTAACCATACCCTGCAACCACTAGCCGTTAGACTCGGCTGAGTCTGACGGGCTTTTGGCTATGGCACTTTGAAAACGAATAATATGCTCTGCCTCTTTTGGCAACTGCCCCATGCAAATGACACCGGATCCTCGTAATGGCATTTCTTCACGACGTAAATAGACAGTCTCGGTGCCATCTTCTCTAACATAGGTACCGTTAGTACTTCGATCAATTAATATGAATTTTCCACGACGATGCTCTATATGGAAATGGTCGCGCGAGGCAAAAGTCGTTGGCACGGCCAATGTGCAAATTTTCTGTTCGCGGCCGACGCAAAAGGGCGTGGTTTTAGGCGTCACCGAATGCGATTCTATAATCGAATCCTGCATGAGATAAGTCAAATCGATTTGAGGTATCTTCAGTCCCTGCTGTAGCGCACTGATTTCAATTACCTGGGTGGCATTCAAAGTTAAGTCGGGTGGCTCCCAGTCGACTCGATGGATAACCGATACCTGCTGGCTGCCTTTCATCGCTATTTTGTCGAAAGGGTGAACGGTAAACTTTTCGTTTATATCGTCGATTTCGTTGGCAAACGCCTGTGATACCAGAAACTGATGCGCCTTGGCGACTCTGGCAATCGCTGCGGCGTCGTTCACCACTTCACCGAAAACATCATTATTCTTAAGAATTGCCGTACCATACGCAGCGCCAATACGAATATTCAGCCCATCGGCATCATTATGGGCGTTAAGCTGGATCGAAATACCTGCCGCACAGGCTTGTTCGGCCGACTCGAAGCGAGCCATGACTTCGTCGCCAATAGTTTTTACAACGGTACCCTGATGTTGCCTGACCTGTTCGGACATCATCGCAACACAACGCGAAATGGCCGCATTGGCCTTATCGTCACCAAACTGTTTATATAGTTGAGAGCTGCCAGCTACGTCAGAAAAAATAATGGCTGCATTGATATTTGATTTATCCATTCTGTTGGTAACTATAGTACATAACCCACTAATTAAAACAGACAGGTGCCGGAATGGTGCTTAACGCCAACAGCTTCTAATTATTCTTATTCACCCATCAACAACGGGTCAAACGGGCACTTTACCATATTCTCGAATCCATCCTTAGTTACCAGCAACTGATCTTCGAGCTTGATGCCGTCTGGGCCACCGACTTCGCCAACATAGGCTTCAACGCAGAGCATCATACCCGGTTCGAGTATGCCAGTGTAGCCTCGCTCTTCCCAGTCTATCGGATATTTAATCGCTGGCCATTCGTCGCAGAGACCGACACCGTGGAATTTCGAACCATACTTTTGTGGGATATAAATATCATCCAGATGGTGCCCACCTTCGGTCAATTCCTGAAAGCTAATGCCTGGCCTTACTAGCTCGGCATTCGTCATAATATGGTCGTAGGCAACCCTGTGCATGTCTTTCTGGCGCTGCGTGGGTTGTCCATCACCGATGAACCAGGTTCGTGAAATATCGGTACACATGCCGTAACAACCGATTAAGTCGGTATCGAAGGCGACGATTTCATTATTGCCTATGATACGCGGGCCGCATTCCTGGAACCAGGGGTTGGTGCGCTGACCGGATGACAGAATCCGCGTTTCGATCCACTCGCCACCGCGACGGATATTGGATTTATGCAACTCGGCCCAGACATCGTTTTCAGTGACACCGGGCTTGGCAAATTCGCGCATCTCGGCAATCGAGGCTTCGCAGGCATGGATAGCACAACGCATCGCCAGAATTTCGTCGGGGCCTTTTATCGAACGAACTCGTTCCATTAATTCTTCACCGTCTTCAACTTCGACACCTAAAGCATCCAGTGCACGCAAACCGGCGATTTGAATTTTATCGACTGCCACGCGTTTTCCCGAACCCGCGCGTTCCTTCAAAACATCGACTATTTGTTGTCCAAATATTTCTGCTTTTTCCTCGGTACGCTGACCGGTGGCAAAATAGAAGAACGAAGCACCGGCTCGAACTTCCTTAACTAACGGATTGTACCCGGACATATAGGCATAACCACCGTATTCCCACAAAATCATATGGCCATCGGTGGTGACCATGCAGGCACGAAACGGATTATGCGCATTCCACAATTGCATGTGCGTGGTATCGGTGGCGTAGCGAATCGATAAAGGATCGAATAACAGCACCGCATCAAGATCGCGTTCGATCAGGCCCGCAATGATACGGTCGAGGCGGTACTGTCGCATTGCGGGTAAATCCGGGCATTGCAGGCCAGCCGATTTCCATTCCTCGTAAGCCAGCGGCGTCGGGCCGATTTCGATACGGTTATTGTCGTCCGGGGTATTGTCAGGGCGCATCGCAGGTCGCTTGCTCGGATCAACTTTCGGGTTTGGAATCGAATAGGGACTATTGGACATAATTAACTCCTCAGGCGTTCGCCATTCGGGTCGAAGGGCGGTTTTTCTAATATTTTAGCGGCATGTGGCAAACCAAGAATAGCGATATCGAGTTCGGTGCCAGCAGTTGCGTATTCGGTCTTGATAAAACACAGTGCCAGCGACTTGCTTACCGTATGGCCATAAGCACCCGAACTAACCCGACCAACCGGCGTGCCATCCCTGAGAAAAATTGGTTCACCGCCGTTAGCATCGGCGTTGGTGGTCTCGACTTCGGCAATCACCAGCTTCTCGCGCGGTGGTTTGTCTTTCAGCGCAATATAAGCTTCTCGACCCAGGAACTCCGGTTTGTCGAGTTTAATTAATTGATCAAGGCCGACTTCCTGCGGCCAGTACTCGGGTGAATATTCGCGGCTCCAGCTACCGTAGCCTTTTTCGACACGTAACGACAACAACGAGCGGCTTCCAACCGGACGCACGCCGTGACTCTTACCCGCTTCTAGAATGGCATCGAATAACGCCAGTTGCTGCGCTATGGGCACGTAAACTTCCCAACCCAGGTCACCGCTAAATGAAACGCGTAAAATCACCGCTTCGATACCAGCAATAGTGATCATTCGACTGTGCATGAACTTGCACTGATCATTCGACAAATCAGCTTGGGTCAGGCTTTGTAGTAATTCACGCGATTTGGGGCCAGCGACATTGAACCCGGCCCAGGCTTCGGTGAGACTTTTGAAACCGACTGAATCGGGCCGTGCTACCGATTGAAAGAATCGCTGATGATAACGCTCGGCAATACCCGAGCCGATCATCAAAAAATAATTCTCATCGAGCTTGGTAATGGTGAAATCACCGGCGATACCGCCGCGCACACCGAGCATCGGCGTCAGGCAAGAGCGCCCTATTTCGGTTGGCACATGGTTGGCGACGACGCGATTTAGCCAGTTGGCACTGCCTTCGCCTTTGATTTCATATTTGGCGAAGTTAGAAACATCGAGTACGCCGACACTGGAACGCAAAGCCTGACATTCGGCTGCCACCGCCTCGAAACTGTTTTGTCTTTCGAAGCCGTACTCTTCTTTCGCTTCGACACCCTCACCCGCATACCAGAGTGGGTGTTCGTAGCCGTAGCTCAAACCAAATACCGCGCCCAGGCTTTTCTGGCGCTGATAAGCAGGTCGAGTTTTCACAGGTCGACCGACTTCGCGTTCTTCGTAAGGAAAGTGAATTTTAAATCGATGCGAATACTGATCATGCGCTCGCGCCCTGGTAAATGACTTGTCGGCCCAGTCACCGAATCGCGCCAGATCCCAGGGGAACATATCCATCTCTGGTTCACCTTCAATAATCCACTGTGCCAGCGTCAACCCCAGGCCGCCGGATTGCGAAAATCCGGGAATAATGCCGGTACAGCAATAGTAATTTTTTAATTCAGGCACAGGGCCGTATAGCGCCGAACTATCAGGCGACCAGATCATCGGGCCGTTGATGACGCGCTTAACTCCGGCTTCAGTGAGCACCGGCACGCGCTCGAACGCGCGCAAGAGATTTTCTTCGATACGATCGAGGTCTTCGTCGAGCAACTCATGCCCAAAGTCCATCGGCGTTGCGTCTTCGGCCCAGAACTTACCGCCTTTTTCATAAGCACCAACCAGTAATCCCTGCCCTTCCTGGCGCATATAATACTCGCCGTCACGATCAGCAATTAACGGTAAACGTTTGCCCAGCGCCTCTATTTCAGGAATGGCTTCGGTGACAAGATATTGATGCTCCATCGGTATCAGCGGTAATTCAAAACCCGCCATGGCGGCGACTTCGCGCGCCCATAATCCTGCCGCATTGACGACCACATCGGCATGGATCGTGCCTTTGTCGGTTTCGACATCCCAGCTGCCGTCGGCCCGTTGAGTGGTCGCGATCACCGGTGTAAATCGTTCGATTTCAGCACCCAGAGCACGCGCACCCTTAGCGTAAGCATAAGTCACCCCGGATGGGTCGACATTGCCGCCGTCGGGTTCGTACATAATGCAGCGTATATCGTCGAAATTGGCCAGCGGGTGCAGTCGCTCGGCCTCATCGCGGCTTAGCTCGTGGAATTCGACTTCGAAGTATTTCGCCTTCGCGGCCTGCATGCGCAATTGATGTTCGCGATCTCTGGTCTGTGCCAAATACAGCGAACCCGGTTGAAAGATGCCGCAACCCTGCCCGGTTTCGCGTTCAAGTTCTTCGTAAAGCTGCATGGTGTAATACTGCAACTTCGAAATATTATTGTGATCGTGCAGGCCGTGTATACCGGCTGCCGCATGCCAGGTCGACCCCGAAGTTAATTCATCGCGTTCGAGTAGAATCACATCGGTCCAACCAAGCTTGGCCAAATGATAAAGAATCGAACAGCCGACCAGACCGCCTCCGATGATTACCGCTTGAGCATTCGTTTTCATTCTCCCCTCCGACTCTTCAATTCTGGTACGAGCTTTTATCCAGCAATTATCCCTTCCAGTTCACGCAAAAATTTCAACACCTCTTCTTTCGTATTGTAATGACACATCGAAACCCGAATACAGGTAGGTCGATTCAATGGCGCCAATATATTGCCTGAAAAATAATCCGCCTTGCGTACATGGGTGCGCACGCCACGCCGGTTTAGCTCAGTTACTACTTCGGTGCAAGGCTTACCTTCGACGATGATCGAACACAAACCTTCACGACAATCGGAGTCGTATCCACCGATGAGGAATACTTCGGGTATATCACGTAAGCCTTTTTGCCCGTTTGTTCCGTTTATCATGACATTGATTAGCCCGGCTTCCTGCTCCCCTATCGCCTTGCCTGCGGCCTGCAAACGTGTACTGCGGTCATCGGAATCGGTAAAGTTAGAGCCTAGCCAGTCCAGGTAATTCACCACTTCGGAAGTACAGGCGAAGGCCGAAGTATCGCGGGTGCCAAGTTCCCAGAAATCATCGGGTGTGCCATCGAGATGATCGTGCTCGAGATGACTCAGGCGCGGCGACATCCAGGCAAAACCATAGTTGTGGCGCGAATATATTTTATAGGCCGAGATCGCGTAGGCATCGATATCATAACTATCGACATCGAGGCCACCGTGCGGTGCATGCTGGATGCCATCGACGATGATAACGCAATCTGGTGAAACATCCCGTATCGCCCGAGCCACAGCTTTGACATCGACTGAGATACCAGTGACCGGACTGGTGTGAATAATGGTCGCCACGCGGGTATCGGCGTCAACAATTGATTGATAGTCATCGACGGTTACCGTGGCGCTATCATTATTGTGGATAGCCGCTCGATATTCCTTACCGGCAATCTCGCCCCAGCGCTTGCTGGCACTAACGGTCGCCGGGTGTTCGAGCGTACTGCCGACAATATTGCCACCGTCTGCAGAACCCAAAACAGCCGCTCGAACCAGACGAAATAATAATTCGGTGCCACTCTCCCCGACGAACACCGGCCCTTGCTCGACGCCGAGAAATAGCCGCATGTCTTCGCGCGCCTGATTAATCACACGAACCAGTTCGTGCGAAGCCGGGTTATCACGCCCCTGATTATCCGGAATCGCAGCAAAATACGTATTGGTTTCGACCACTGACTTTAAGGTAAGCGAGCCACCGGCATTTTCGAAAAAAATCCGCTCGCCCTGATAAGGGCAGGTATCGACGTGGTGGAAACGTTGTCGGATGTCCTGCATTAAACTATTTTCAAACATGAATTCTCCAAAACTTTCTGACTAGTCACCGTAAAATTGTTGCGATGCTAGCATTCGAATTAATAAATTGATAACGGTTAATATTTTAATTGTTATAAAATAATTCTTTAGAAATATACTGGTGATCGTCACAGTGGATATCCGTTACCTGGAAAGCCTGATTGCAATCGTCGAGCTCGGTTCGATCGCTCGCGCAGCTCAGGCTCAGAACCTTACCCCGGCGGCTGTCGGCCAACGCATTCTGGCAATGGAAAACCATTTCAATACCGAGTTACTCAATCGAAGTACTCACAAAGCCACTCCGACTGAAGCCTGCCTGAGCCTGTTACCTCGAATGCGCCATATTGTCAGTGAATATAGAGAGCTCAATGCAGACATCGACTACTCTGGCGTTTCCGGTAAGTTACACCTCGGTGCGATTTCGACCGCCTTAACCGGTATTATCCCCGGCGCGATTAAGCAACTGGCCTTGACCTCGCCGGGTCTGATCCTGCAAATCAAACCCGGGACATCAAATTCCCTTTACGTTGATTTGACCGAGAGGCGCATTGACGCGGCAATTATTGCGTCCCCTCCCTATAAATTACCCCGGGAATACCAGTCTCTGTTACTACGAGACGAGCCGTTAATACTGCTATCGAATCATGCCCCTGGTAGCAACATTCGTGAGAAGTTATTGCAAAACCCCTATATATGTTACGACTCCCAATCATGGGGCGGCGTTAAAGCGCGGCAGTATATTAAAGACCGAAAAATTCGCATCGAACCCTGCTATGAGCTCGATGCACTGGAAACCATCAAAACACTCGTTCAACAGGACATGGGGGTTTCGCTAGTGCCACAATGGGCCGGATTAGGGCTATCGACCTCGAACCTACAGGCAGAAGTTATCAAGCCCAATCATTATCGAAGGCAAGTGGTTTTGTTGACCCGAGTCAGTAGTTCCCGGGAAAAGGTTGTTACTGCTTTGAGTCAGGCTTTGATGGCTTCTTAAATTTGGTCAAATAAAATTGAATCAATTGTTAAATTCTCACTCAAATCCCTGATCAGGTTTTTATCACTAAAACCCAGCGGGGAGAATCTCATGCAACTTCAATGGTTAAAGAAAAACCGATTTCTGGTACTTTTATCGTTAATACTTGGCGTTCTGGTGGTCCAGTACAGTGCCAATGCGATCTCTCAAAATGGTTTCGATATTTCCAACGCGATCATCCCACAAGAGCAAATTATGCGTGGCGGGCCACCGAAAGACGGCATTCCAGCTATCTCCGACCCGAAACTGATTAAGGCCAGTGAAGCCGGTTATCTCGCCGACAAGGATCGTATTGTAGGCATTGAAATCGACGGTGTTGCCAGGGCCTACCCGATTTCGATTCTGAACTGGCACGAAATCGTCAACGACAAAATTAACGCGCAAAATTATGCAATCACCTATTGCCCACTGTGCGGAACCGCCGTTGCTTTCGATGCCAATATAGATGGCAAAGTGACAGAATTTGGTGTGTCTGGCCTGTTATACAACAGCGATGTTTTACTCTACGACCGCAATACCGAATCTTTATGGTCGCAGATATCCAGTAGTTCAGTATCGGGCAAATTAGTCGGTACCAAGCTGAAGAGAATTCCAATCAGCCATACCAGTTGGAAAGCCTGGCAACAAAAGCACCCTGATACACTCGTACTATCCGACGAAACTGGATTTTCCCGCGACTATACTCATGACCCCTATTCGGGATATGGCGAGTCACGCGCGCTATTTTTTCAGGTCAATAACCGCGCGCCGGATACCTATCATCCCAAGGAACTAGTGGTCGGCGTCGAGTTCGGAGGCGTGTACAAGGCTTACCCTTTTATTGAGCTTGAGAATAATGCTCGCGCTAGCTTTGCCGATAGCGTTAACGGCACTAACATCACCATTCATTGGGACAGTGAAAACCGTGCCGTCACAATCACCGATGCAAACGAGAAAGAAATCGCGGGGATTCAGGGCTTCTGGTTTGCCTGGTTTGCGTTTCATCCTGATACTGAGATTTTTCGGGCGGGATAATATAGAGCCCTGATTATCAATTCAGCCAAGATTAACCCCAGGTAATCCATCATAGCCTCTCGCCGTCAGCGGTTTTATGTGACAAAATATTTTTATTTTCTGGATTACCTTGTTTTATCTGCGCCAATTAATATTCGCAGGCCTGCTCTTTGGCCTGCTACCGACCAGCCTTTTCGCCAGTGAAAACTGGGGGCTTTGCCGTATTCCGGCATATCATCTTGTCGAAAGTCAAAGTGACGCAGTCGCCAACACCGAAGTCGAAGCCGACCAGGTTTTACGCGACGACAACAACTTTCTAAATTTCAGCGGCAACGTTCGCTTAAAACGTGGCAATCAATCCATCAACGCTGATCAGCTTATTTATGACGAAGACAACGAAAAACTCGAAGCCAGTGGTTCTGTCATTTTCGAAAAACCGAACTTCAGACTGAGCTCAGAACACCTGACTTTCGACCAGAGAAAAGATAGTGCCGAAATAGACGCAGCTGAATTCGAAATGCGCGGGCGTCACGGACGCGGAAGCGCCAGCAATATCGAAATATTCGACCAGTCACTTAGTCGTTTCCGCGATATAGTCTATACGGCCTGCGACCCCGAGGATCGCGCCTGGCACTTCACCGGTGACGAACTCGAGATCGACGATGATCGCGGCCTGGGTATCGCCCGCCACGCCACGATTTATTTCCAGAATATCCCGTTTTTCTATTTGCCTTATTTTCAATTCCCTATCGATGACCGCCGCATGTCGGGTGTACTAACACCGACCTTTAATATTGCAGATTCGAACAATAGCCATATCGCTTTACCGGTATACTGGAATATAGCGCCCAATTTCGATACCACTTTCAAACCAGCCTGGTACACCGACCGAGGCCTGCAATATGCCAGCGAACATCGTTACCTGTTCCAACACAACCAGGGGCAGATTGACTACACTTACCTGGATGACGACATAACCGAGGATACACGGTGGTTTAAACGCTGGGCCCATCAGTCATCTCTAGGATTCGATTTAAGTGGCGACCTACTATTACAGGAAGTTTCTGACGATGACTATTTCGGTGACCTTGACAATCTGGTGCCGGGTACCAACGAAGTGGACTACCTCGACAGGCATTTGGAACTCGCTCACGATGGTGAATCCTGGGAAACATCATTATTCTGGCAAGACTATCAGACAGTCGATACCAGCATTGCCATCACCAGTCGACCATACCAGCTCCTGCCGCGCCTGACCTTCAATAGCAAATTTCAGCCCTGGGATAACGGCCTTCAATTTAAGATGGAAAATGAGCTGGTTCAATTTAAACGCGAGGCTAGTATTAACGGTAGCAGAGGCCACTTGTTACCCAGCCTGAGCTGGGCTAGTAACGAGAGCTGGTATTTTTTCAATCCAAAATTGCAATACGCTTTCACCGAGTATGCGCTCGACAATAATACGCTCGGAGACGATGCGATTGAGCGAGGTCTGCCGATTGTGAGCCTGGATAGCGGATTATTTTTCGAGCGCATCGCCGGATCGGATGATGACTGGCTGCAAACCCTCGAACCCCAGCTTTATTTCGTGCACATCCCCTTTGAGGATCAAAGTGAAATTCCCGATTTTGATGCCGCACTGAGACCTGAAACCTATAACAATTTTTTCCTGCCTAATCGATTCAGCGGTGTTGATCGTCTTGGCGATACCGATCAGGTTACCCTCGGCCTGGGCTCGCGAATTTACAACAACGAAAGCGGTAGAGCCCTGCTATACGCCCGGGTAGCACAAATATTTTATGCAGACGACCGCCTCGTCAGTCTGGACGGCGTTATCAATGACCGCAAGCGCTCTAATATTATTACCGAAATTGACATTAACCCAACGCCTAACCTGATAATTGGTACTGATCTGGTCTATGACGAAACACTCGACGAGTTTTCCAAACGCGAAATATCGATCAACTGGGCGAAGAACGGCTTTGCCGCTAATCTCGAATATTTTTTCAAGGACACCGAACTGGAACAATCGGCGGTTTCGGTTGTCTATCCGGTCAACGAACGCTGGACACTAATCGCCAAGTACCATGAATCATTACTATTTGACAAACCGGTCGAAAATTTATTCGGCATTAGCTATGAATCCTGCTGCTGGGGCCTTAAAATACTCGCCAGTCAGGTTAGTGACGATGATTTCATTGAAACCGACAGGGCCCTGTTTTTCGAATTGACACTAAAGGGCTTAACTCAGGCTGGTAAAGATGTCGACGCCCATTTAAGACAGGCAATACCAGGTTACCAATCCCGCTTTTAAACGACCGTTATCCAATGAAATTATTATCGATAATCGCTTTATCCCTACTAGGGCTTACCGTACAGGCCGAGGCCGCACAAAAGTCGATCGATGCTATCGTCGCAATTGTCGAGGACGATGTCATCACCGAACGGGAGCTTGACGCCCGTAAGACATTAATCATCACGGAATTCACACGATCTAAGCGTAAACTACCCGATGACGGGACGTTACAACGACAGATACTGGAGGCGATGATTAACGATTCGATTCTGCTACAAGAGGCCAGACGACGGGGGCTGAAAATCACTGAAGGACGGCTTAATCAGGCCATGCAGAAAATTTCTCGTGATAACCAGATGGATTTGACTAAATTTCGGCAGGTTTTAATTGCCGAGGGCATCGACTACGAAAAATACCGAGAAACTATTCGCAAAGACTTAACCCTCAATGCACTCAGACGCCAGTACACAGCTAGAACTGCAATCATTAGCGACGAAGAAGTCGATGACTTTATCAACCGTAACGACGATGGCATCGAGTATGAATACAAGCTCTCCCATATTCTCATCACATTGCCAGACGCCGCGACACCAGAGCAAATTGCCGAGGCAAAAGTCCAGTCAACTGAAATACTCGAAAAGCTTAACGACGGCGCCGTATTCGAGCAGCTTGCCAATCAATACTCCAGCGGTTCTACCGCGCTCAGTGGCGGTGATTTGGGCTGGCGTAAAAAAGCTGAAATTCCCGGATTGTTTACCGACGTGGTTCTGGGTATGAAGCCTGGAGAATATGCGGGTCCACTACGCAGTGCTAGTGGTTACCACATTGTCACTCTTAGTGATCGCAAAGACACCCAGCAGGTCTTCACTACCCAGGTACAGTCGCGGCATATTCTATTGCGCCCGAATGAGCTAATCAGTGAAGAAGAGATCGAAGCCCGCTTGCTCGAACTACGCCAGCGTCTGCTCGCCGGCGAGGATTTTGCTCGACTGGCCCGGCTCTACTCCGTCGACTACACCAGCGGTGCCGAAGGCGGTGACATTGGCTGGATGGAAAAGGGCGATACGGTAAAAGAATATCAGGAAGTGACAGATCGCCTTGAACCCGGTCAAATCAGCGAACCTTTCAGGAGTCAGTTTGGCTGGCATATAGCCGAAGTAACCGGCCGCCGAACCATCGATGAGACCGCTGAAAGTAAACGCGAAAAAATCTATTCTCAATTACTTGAGCAAAAACAGCGCGAGGTCTTTGGTATCTGGCAACAAAGGTTGCGAGATGAAGCCTACGTCGTGCTCCCGGATGCCTGAACAGGAAAACGTAATCGCGATAACCTCCGGTGAGCCTGCTGGAGTTGGCCCGGACATTATTGCTCGTCTGAATCCCGAGCAATTTGAAGCTCGATTAGTCATTATTGGTGATCGGAACTTAATCGAATCACGTGCCACCTCGCTTGGTTCAACCCTACAATTTAAACCTTACCAGACCGAACAGTCGCCACCTGCCAGGGATCAGCTAGAGATTTTACATCTACCACTATCGAAGGACTGCGAAGCAGGCAAACTCGATTCAGCCAATGCAAGTTATGTACTGAATACGCTAGAACGCGCCTGCCAGGGTTGTCTGGGTAGAGAATTCGATGCCATGGTGACGGCACCGGTACAGAAAGATATTATTAACAGGGCGGGGATCGCATTTACCGGTCACACCGAGTATCTAGCCGATCTTTGTGGTGTCGAGAAACCGGTCATGCTACTCGCGGCCGACCAGCTTCGAGTCGCACTGGTAACCACTCACCTGCCTTTACGACAGGTTGCTGACAGTATTAATGCAGATTTAATTATCGGAACCGCAACTATAATCGACCATGATTTACGCCAGCGTTTCGGCCTGCACAGACCTCATATCAAGGTTTGTGGCCTTAACCCACACGCAGGAGAAGGTGGTTATCTAGGCGACGAGGAAATAGAAATAATCGAACCGGCTATCCAGAACCTTAAACAAAACGGCCTTAATATCAGCGGCCCTTATCCGGCTGACACGCTATTTACACCACGTGCGTTAAGCGATGCCGATGTCGTACTGGCGATGTACCACGACCAGGGCTTACCCGTCCTCAAACATGCTGGATTTCATCGAGCTATTAACACTACATTGGGCCTACCTATTATCCGTACCTCGGTCGACCACGGCACCGCGCTCGATCTAGCTGGTAGCGACGAAGCCGATCCCGGCAGCTTATACGCAGCGATAGAATCAGCTATTTTTCAGTCCAGTTGTAAGAAACAAAATGCATAGGGCGAGGAAACGCTTTGGACAAAAGGCTTCCCCTGTTGTAATTTCCTACATTTATCAGAGAGTTAGTTGATTGGATATCATGCCTGCTGCCAGTTTCGACTAAAGTTATTCATAGCGTTGCTAAGCTGCATGATTCTGTCTTGCTTGCCACATATCATAGTCCAGTTGCATTCCCGCCCAGACCTCTGCTCTCCCACCATGCTTTACACCTAACCACTCTTCAATCAGTAAAGCCATTGATGGTGAAATAGAAGCATGTTCATTGATAATTCGTGACAACATCACTCTGGTGCAACCAATCTGATTAGCTGCTTCGGTAACGGTTAGGTTCATCGCAGACAAAACGTCTTCTCTTAAAATACTGCCTGGATGTGGGGGGTTATGCATAGTCATTTTTCGCCTCCTAATGATAATCCTGGTAATCGACCAATACGGCATCATTACCTTCGAAGGTAAATGTAAGCCGCCAATTACCGTTCACTGCTACAGACCAATGTTTTTCCATATCGCCTTTCAAAGAATGCAACCTCCATCCCGGAATATTCATATCCATTGGCAAGATGGCTCGATTTAAAGCCACTAACTGGCGACGAAGTTTTTCAGAATGTGCTGATTGAATACCTTTTTTCGAACCGATTTCGAAAAATCGTTTTATCCCTTTATGCCGAAAGCTTTTGATCATATACAATGATTATAATCTACAGCCCTATTCCGTCAAGTGTATATTTACAGTATACACTTGAGTCAATTCGTTCAAATAAATACCGCTGCGATTATCGATGCGAGTTATAATCTCTCGCTATATATTCTAACTACCTGGCTTCTGTGGATATTTAAAGAGTAGCTTCCTCATTTGCCCAATGATTAAAAATCCATAATCAACGACCTGATTTTGCCATCTTAAAACAACATTACTTTTGGGTATCTTTTTGTCATTACTTCCCAGAAACCACCACTCCAGTCCATAGCAACCACCAATTTCCAGTCATCTGGAACTGCATTGACAACAGATTCCACTATCGCATCACCACAACCTTTTTCAGATGAAGTTATCGCAAAAAACTGGACAATCTGAATGGGCACATCAATCAATAGCTCAACCCCTATGATATTTTCATCTCCCACATTAACAATGTGGTTCTTTCTTACCATTATCACTGAGCAAGTTAGAAGCTATAATCCTGCCACTATAAATCTTTACGAACTTCAATTGATCAACCGTAGATAGCCCTTCGGCAATCTGTTTATAGATTGAATGTTCTTTTCTGACGTTACTCGCCTTTAAAATTTTTCAGTATTCATTCTGCATCAGCTAGTCACTAAAATAACTGTAATAAGTATCACCTAGACCATCATGGAAACCCCATCCCATGTTAACCGTATCATTGACGATCTTCAGACAACGATCTTTGAATTTTCGATCGAGTGAATAATCAATGATTAAGTTAACAGCACGTTCATACATACCTTCCATACTCAAGTAAAAGGTATCGTCTATGTCACCATAACACTCTGTATATTGCACACCAGTTTCCACATAGAAGATCATTAATTCGGCTAAAAGAGACTTATCTTTAGATAGCTTTTTAAACTCTGTAATGGCCTTTTTAGCCACTGATAATCTTGCCTTACCGTATCCATTCACCGGAAAGAACTCATCTTCAATGACCTCTTTATACTTATTCATAATCGAGAGACCATTATCAGAACAGTATTTCGTATTATAATAGTCTTTAACAAAGTTGTTCTTCCGGTATAGATCCGCAATATCTTTAACTAATTCGTCTGTTGATACTTTCTTCAGATGTTTCTTTAGCTCAGTGATTTTCACAGGTATAAATACTCGGTAGTGGTAAGTTTGGCAGATTCTACAAGATTGAAAACTCTGAGGTAAAAAGCTTTGCTAAGCTGCGTTCAAATGTTTCAAGAATAGGTGATCAGCGATTTTCAATCCAACAATTTCCCAAAAATAAATACCGCTGCGATTATCGATGCGAGTTATAATCTCATCTCTTATTTTCTAACCGATTGGTTCCTGTGGATATTTCCACATACTAGTTTATAACTCTCTGATAATACTGAATAAAGCATGGGTAATCCCGCACCACATAGGGCCAGGAAGAGGTTCGGTCAGCATTTTTTACACGATCGCAATATCATCGATAAAATTCTACGCGCTATTGGTATCAATGAAGACCAGCATTATCTAGAAATCGGTCCTGGGCGGGGCGCATTAACCTTCCCATTATTACAGCAATGCAAAAAACTAACTGCGATCGAACTAGATCGCGATTTGATCCCGTTGTTAAACAAAGAAGCCGTGAAATATGGCGAGCTTCAGGTTATCAACTCCGATATTTTAAAATTCGAATTCGACAGCCTGCCAGAACAGTCCTACCGGGTGGTCGGAAATCTACCTTATAATATTTCGACCCCGCTCATGTTCCACCTGCTCGAGTCTGTCGATAAAATACAGGATATGCACTTCATGGTGCAAAAAGAAGTGGCACAGCGCATCGTCGCCGAAGTCGGTAGCAAAAACTATGGTCGTTTGTCGATCATGATGCAGTACCGATGCAAATGTCAGTACCTGTTTGAGGTCGCTCCGGGTAGCTTTACCCCCCCTCCGAAAGTCGATTCAGCCATTATTCGCCTACTACCCCTGGCGAAACCAGGCTTCGATGTCGGCGATTTTGCGGTGTTCTCAAGTATCGTACAAACTGCTTTTGCCCAGCGTCGAAAAACCCTGTCTAATTCACTAAAGTCGATGGTTTCGCCAGATGTTTTTGAACGCAGCGGTATCGATAAACAACTGCGCGCAGAAAATTTAAGTGGGGAGGATTTTGCACTGCTCACCCGTAATACACTGGATACAAACAATTAATGTCTAAACCTCAAATTTCAATAGTTTGCGCAATGGACAAAAATCGTCTTATCGGCAACAACAATCAACTGCCCTGGCATTTGCCCGCTGACCTGGCGCTATTTAAGAAAACCACTCTAGGAAAACCAGTCATTATGGGGCGCAAAACTTTCGACTCCATCGGCAAAGCCCTGCCAGGGCGCCAAAACATTGTGATTACTTCGAACCAGAGCTGGACAGCCGAAGGCTGCGATACAGCCAACAGCATAGACCAGGCAGTTGATTTAGCGGGTGACTCCGCAGAGATTATGCTAATTGGCGGCGCAAGCCTCTATCAACAAACCATTGACCGAGCTACCCGCCTTTACTTAACCTTAATAAACGGTGAGTTTTCCGGCGATACCTGGTTTCCCGAGATAAATCAAAAGCAATGGCGGGTAGAGACCGAGGCATTTTTTGAAGCAGACCACAAAAATCAACATTCATTTTCATTTGTAAAATTTATACGAGAAAAATAATAAATTTTGCAGTAAAATCGAAATTAGTGTGAAGCGAGTCATTTAAAGGAATTCTAATGAACGAGGAATTGAAGCGCATTGAGAGCCGTACATATGTCATCGGCCGAGAAGGTCATATTTACATAAATGATCCTTCAGTTAGCAAGCAACATGCAAAAATTCAGGTCTCTAACGGAGAAGTGTACCTCTGCGACCTGGGATCGACCAATGGTACTTTTCTGGTGAAAAATGATCGGCTCGTTCCTTTCAAAGAAGGTTATGTACAGATTAATCAACCTATAGTTCTGGGCAACCAGCACTACACTATAAGACGACTACTGGAAATCGCAGGCGCATTCGCTGCCTGAACGGCCAATATTTTTACCTAGCTCTCGTCCCCATTTGCTACTTTCTTTCGTTGGGAATAAATAAACTCAGCCGCTTTTAGCGTTGAGTCATTGACCTGATTTTGCATTTCGGTCCTTTCCCCCGGCGCCAGATAAAAAGCCATATCGATTTCATGACGCATATATCTCGATGGTAGGCGTGTCAGGGCATAGCAGGCAACATCGAGGAAAAACTCATCGTCCATATCCTGATATCTTTCAATGAGTACTTCATTAATAAACTCGAAGACCAGACGCTCATAATAATTTTGTATACTCGAATAACTGGGCATTACGATTTCCTTTTATTCTGGCGCATTACGCCACGCGGTATAAGTCAGTTGGTTAAATCAACCAACCGACTTTTCTGCGAATTTAAAGTGCGAGCAGGAGAATGCCAAGCAGCCATGGCCAGCCACTGGATCCTTCTTCCTGTTTTTGCTTTTCCAGTTGTTGAGGAATAGTGACATTAAATTGTGTCAACTCTTCTTGATTCAACATACCGGCCGGAACTGCAGCAGACTCTATAATTACCAATTCGTCACTCGATGCGGTTCCGTATTCACCTATCGCCATCAAGATTTGCGTATCTTCTTCAGACGTTAAAGTGATGATACCTTCCAGGACAACTGCATGCAGTTTAGCATCTGGATCATTTCGGCTCACAGTTTGGTTACAGTCGTCCTGTTTACATAATTTGATAACATACTCGGTTCCCCGTATTCCAATAGTAGCTAGGCCAGTCTGAACGCTATAATTCGATAATGCACTTGCGCCAATAGCACCTGTGATTTTTCTCAGACCTCCCCGAATCAAATCCAGAATACTACTGCTACCATCGTCATAACCCGAGGTAATTACATATTCGCTGATCTTTATGACCGAGTCACCCTTGAGAAATATCTCGGCACCATCATCCATCAATATATATAAATTGGCGCCAACTTCGGTGGTAATACGATCGCCTTCAAAAATTTGAGAATTGATTTCGAGACCCAGAATATTTCCATCCTGATCTTTAACACTGACCTGACCTTCCTGTCGCACTACGTAGCCAACTTTGTGTTTGTTGCTGACATCTTCTTGCTGAATACGTTTGATGTCGACCAGTTTCAGGCGTGAACCGGTTATTAACTGATCCGAATAAGGGTGAAAAGAGTCCGGATTGATAGAAATGATTTTCTCTTTAATTTCGGGCCAGAACTTTATTTCCTGTGGGTAAATCTTGCGGATAATGTCATTTATCGTCATGCCAGAAATAACCCGGGTGATGACTCGGGAAGAAGGCACTATTTCTTGAATAGTTGCGGCTAGCGATACCTGACTAAACAGGCTAAATACGATAGTAAATATCGAAATCAGAATTATATTTTTGTTCACTTTCAATCACCTTCGATAAATCAGGAACCAATAACCCATTATAGCTGCAAAAACTCGCTTTAAATTCAATAAAAAAGGTAAAAAGTTCATTTTAGCCGACAGCCGGTAGTGAACTTATTTAAGTTTTCTAGCCAATCACAGATTACTTGCAATCAATCAGGACAATTGATCGAAATCAATTGAGGTTCATATTCGTCTAATTTCAATGCAACAAACTTGCCGCCCCAGACGCATCCACCATCGATCGCAAAATGCTGGCCATAGGCTCCAACCTCAAGCGTCGACCAATGGCCGAAGACAATACTAGTAGAATCATTAAACCGTTTATTTAGCTCATACCAGGGAGTTAAACCCGTTTTTCGATGACGTTCAGGGCTACCTTTGGCATCCATATCGAGCCGCCCATCAGACCAAAAAAAACGCATACGGGTTAATATATTAGTGATACAACGCAAGCGACCGTACCCGCTCAATTCTTCAGACCAGAGATCGGGTTGGTCGCCATACATATGAGCAAAAAATGCCAGGCTATCTCCTTCGACCAATACCTGCTCTACCTCGCCAGCATATTTAAGAGCCTGTTGCAGACTCCATTGCGGGTGAATGCCCGCATGTACCAGCAATTTTTCAAGCTTATTATCGTAATGAATGAGTGGCCTTGATTGCAACCAGGCCATCAACTCATCGCAATCACTACTATTTAACACGGCATGCAGCGTATCTGACCTATTCACCGACTGTCCACTATGATAAATAGCCAGGAGATGAAGATCGTGGTTGCCCAGGACGACGGTAGCTGCATCACCGAGGTCGCGAACAAAGCGCAATGTTTCCAGTGATTCAGGCCCACGATTAACCAGATCACCACAAAACCAGAGTTGATCTACAGATTTATCGAATTGAACAAAATCGAGTAAACGACATAGATTCGAATAACATCCTTGCACATCACCTATTGCGTAAACAGCCATTAGACCGCATTCAGAGGTAGGGGGCTAATGTAGTACGCGCGGTGGGGAGAGTACAAATTCTTCGATCGTCGCATCAAACTGCGAACCATCGTCGGCCTGCATCTGATAGCTTCCCTTCATGGTACCCACCGACGTTTCGAGCATGGTACCCGAGGTATAGACGAACTGTTCTCCCGGTTTAAGTACAGGCTGTTCGCCGATAACGCCATCTCCACGTACTTCCTGCACCTTGTGGTTCGAATCAGTAATCACCCAGTGCCGGGATATTAGTTGAGCCGTATGCTCCCCCTTGTTCTGGATGGTTATGGTATAGGCAAATACGAAGTAGTTTTGTTCGGGGTTCGACTGATCCTCGATGTATCGGGTTTCCACTCCTACTTTAATGTCATTTTGCTGGGAATCGGTCATAAAATTACTGCTAAATACCTTGAGAAATGAGGCTAGTTTACGCGAAGTCGGTTCATTTATGCAGCTTTAAACAGCAACAACTCCTTTAATATGTTCGTGACATTGATAATCAAGCAGCTCGAAGTCGTCAAAATCAAACGCCAGGATATCTTTCACATCAGGATTAATTTTCATGGTCGGTAAAGCATAGGGTTGCCGCCCTAGTTGCAATTCAGCCTGCTCTAGATGATTGGTATACAAGTGCGCATCACCCAGAGTATGCACGAAATCTCCCACCTGCAACTCGGTAACCTGGGCTACCATCATTAACAACAACGCATACGATGCGATATTAAATGGCACGCCCAGGAATATATCCGCGCTACGTTGATAAAGCTGGCAGGAGAGACGGCCATCAGCAACATAAAATTGAAAGAAAGCATGACAGGGTGGTAGCGCCATTTTCTCTATCTCACTAACATTCCAGGCACTAACAATTAATCGGCGAGAACCGGGATCGGTTTTAATATCCTGTATGAGCTGGTCGATTTGATCTATCGTGCCACCGTCCACGCGAGGCCACGAACGCCATTGCGAGCCATAGACTGGACCCAGATTACCGTTTTCATCAGCCCACTCATCCCAGATACGAACCTTATTATCCGATAGATATTTAATATTGGTGTCGCCCTGTAAAAACCATAAAAGCTCGTGAATAATCGAATGCAGGTGCAATTTCTTGGTGGTAATCAGCGGAAATCCCTCGCTCAAATCGAAACGCATTTGATAGCCAAACACCGAACGTGTGCCTGTTCCGGTACGATCTTGTTTCTCGCTACCGTGATCCATAACATGGCGCATCAACTCAAGATACTGTTGCATTCGATCCTGCTCTACGGGCATAAATAATAAAGGCGAAACCTAATATAATCATTGGCACCGATAATACAATGCCCTTCGTCAACCAGTCGGTATTCAGTAGATAACCGATATGCGCATCCGGTAAACGGATAAATTCGACGCTGCTTCGCGCCAGGCCGTATAACAGCAGGAAATAGCCCGACATCGTCATCACCGGTTTGGGTTTTGCTGACATCCACCACAGTACGATAAATAACAAAACACCCTCAAGTAGCATTTCATAAAGCTGCGATGGATGTCGGGCGCTAAAGCACAATGGCCCGGCAAAATCGACATAGCGATCCGATGGAAATTGTTCGCAGGACAACTTCATCGCCCATGGCAGGTTACTCGGCGCACCCCAAAGTTCCGCATTAATAAAATTACCCAGACGCCCCGTGGCCAGTCCCAACGGCACCAGTGGAGCAATAAAATCGGTTAATTCGAAAAAACGACAACCGAGCTTACGTCGGTAAACCTCCATTGCGACCAACACACCCAGAAATCCGCCGTGAAAAGACATACCGCCTTCCCATATCTTAAATAAATACAACGGATTAGCGATAAAGCTATCGAAATTATAAAACAGCACCGAGCCGAAACGGCCGCCAAGAACAACACCTATGGCGCCATAAAATATTAGATCATCGACCTGTTGAGGCTGGATAATACTATTCGATTGCGACGCCCGTCGCCGACCCAACCACCAGGCTGAGGCGAAGGCAAGCAGATACATGAGACCGTACCAGTGCACTTTAACAGGACCGAGCGCAACCACTACTGGGTCAATTTCAGGATAAGCTATCATTTGTTAATTAACCTAATATTACTAAAAACCAGACTGCCGACATCAACGCAATCGAGAGAGCAACGGCCGCAGAACCCATATCCTTCGCCCGACCCGATAGCTCGTGCTGCTCTAAACCAACGCGATCTACTACAGCCTCTAATGCCGAGTTTAGAATCTCAACTATGGGGATTAGCAGCGCTGTTGCTACCAGCAACGCTTTTTCGACGCCTGTTTCGCCCAGATAGAGACCCAGTGGTATTAGCACGATACAAAGCCATGCCTCCTGTCGAAAAGCCTCTTCGTGCCGATAGGCTGCGCGTATGCCCTGCCACGAAAATTGGCTTGCTTTGAGAATACGCTTAAGGCCTTTGTTGCCAATGTCCGCCATTGATTTATTTCTGGTAAAAACGAGAAACGGACTCTAGCACTTTTAGCTGCCGCGCGGAATCTAGCGTAACCAAATCATCACTTTTCGAATAATCCTCGGTGCGATACATCTCGCTACCATATGGCATAAATACGCGGCTGTATCGATTATCGATAATGGCGTAGTCATTCCAGTTTTTCGACAGTATAAATGGCCGCTCCGACTCATCGAATAACGAGCGACCATTGCTATAGTCGTTGATGGAATTGCTACAACCTAAGAGCTCCGGCATCAACGTCGGCACCAGATCAACGTGGCTACTCAAATGAGTATATTCGGCAGCCTCTTTACCAGGCCAGTAAATCACCATTGGTACCTGCGTCTGGTACGACGAAAAGTTACTGTTATGACCCCAGCTATTCGTCATAGTTTCATTCATTTCCTGGCCATGATCCCCAGTCATAACAACAATAGTATTATCGAGTTGACCGCTATCTTTCAAACTTTGAATAACTTCCGCGCTTAGTCGATCATTGAAAGCTATCGAATTTTTATATCGATTTTTGAAAAGTATTGGATCGGACTCGTTATCCAGCTTTAAATAATTAATCGATTCCGGTGCTGGCTCGAACCGAGCATCTTCCGGCGGATAAACATAGGCATGGGGTACATCGAAAAATAGCAATGCGAAAAACGGATTCGGATCATCGGTTTCGATAAGCTTTTTGACTCTGGCGGTAATTTCATATTCTCTGTCAACAACGCTATGGCAGCGATTCCGCCAAAGGTAATCAGACTATCAAATTCGAGTATTAGAATTTCCTGCGCAGCACCGCCGACCAGCAAATTCCAGACCATGCTATTGAAGTGGAACCGGTAGAGCTGATAAATCTCGTAGTCGGCATAAACCAGTAATATAAACGCCGTAAACACGACGAAAGCGAGGCAACGTATCAGTGCCCGCATCGGCAAAAGTAGCGCAATAATTAACAGTGGAAGGCTTAGTAGCCAGGCCAGAAACTGGAAATGTCCTACTTGCTGCAACAGCAGATAGGTCATACCCAGCCCCGATTCGGGTAACGAGATGGACAGGATTGCCTGCACAGAAATCAGCGCAGCTATGACGCCATTGGCAAACGCGATCCACAATAAACCGTAAATCAGTCGGCGACGATTTTCAACCATGGATGTTTTCAGTTAAAACAAACCACCCAGGAAGGGTGGTTTGTTTTTCAAGGATAGCGGCTATTCGTCTTCCGCTATACTGTCGGTATACGATTCAGCGTCGAGTAGATTATCGACTTCGTCAGCATCTTCCATTTTAATCTTATACATCCAGCCATCGCCATACGGGTCGTCATTAACGCGTTCTGGCGAATCTTCGAGCTCGGAGTTGATCTCAACAACTTCACCCGACAAAGGTGCATAGGTATCGGAAGCAGCCTTCACCGATTCGATCACGCCTACCGGATCTCCAGCGCTAATCGAATCACCTTCATCCGGTAACTCGATAAATACCAGATCACCGAGTAATTCCTGCGCATGATCGGATACACCAATGGTGGCGATATCACCCTCAACCATCACCCACTCGTGAGACGGTAAAAATTTTAATTCAGATGGTACATTACTCATAGGACATACTCCGACTGGTTACACATGGTTTCCCCTGCCGAACAAAGGGAATTAATTAATATCGGCGATTATAATACTTATTGGCGTCTTCTACCTAATTGATCAGGCCATATTTCTGATAGCTTGCTTCATCAGTAATCGTCTGGTAGCAGGATTATTTTGCACAATCCGCATTCCCAAATCTCGTAACTGGCTTATCGCTGGATTGTCTAACCCATAAATCCATTTGAGGCCGCTAAAAGTATGAGTCGCCAGAGTTGTTTCACTCTTGCGTTGACGCTCAAACTGTCGCAGCCTTTTTCTATTCCAGGCACTATCAAGCCCCTCGATTTTTCGAGTGAGCAGTTTGACATCACTAAAACCCAGATTCACCCCCTGTCCAGCTAGCGGATGCACCCCATGCGCGGCATCGCCTAACAGCAGGGTTCGATGATTCAACCAGCAATCATTACCATGCCAGGACAGAGGGAAGCTCTGTCGCTGACCAATACTTTCCACACGTCCGAGTTGACCTTCGAAGGCATCGCTAAGCGCAGCACAAAATGCGGTTTCGTCAAGGCTCATCATCTCATCGGCGAAGTCATTATTACAGGACCAGACAATCGAACTCTGGCCATTAGCCAGCGGTAAAAACGCCAGCGGCCCGGTACTTAGAAACCGTTGCCAGGCCGTAAACTGGTGGCTTAGTTCGGTATCCACATTAGCGACTATCGCCTGCTGCTGGTAATCACCTCCGGTCACTTCGAACCCGGCTAGCTGTCGAGTGTTCGAACCACGTCCATCGGCAGCGATTAATAAATCAGACGCGAGTTCTATGCCGGAAGCGAGAGTCAGATGCAAATGCTTATCGGAGTTTTCCTGTATTGAATCTATACGATCAGGACAGAGCCATTCGATGTTCGTCTGAGCATCACATGCCGACTGTAGCATGCGTACAATTTGCCTATTCTCGACAATCGAGCCAAGGCTCCCGCGCGCCAGTTCAACGCAATCAAATTCGACCCTGGCTCTGCCATGTTGATGCCAGATTGACATTTTTTCGTATTGACAGACCCTGGTCTGATCAAGACTTTGCCACACTCCGAGCTGCTCCAGAATCTGCTGGGATGTGGGACTAAGCGCCGAAACCCGCAAATCGTAGGCATCATCGTTAGAGTTTGTTTCGGGCATTTTCCCCGCTGGTTCAACCAGAGCAACACGAAATCCCGCTTTCGCCAGCGACAATGCCGCACAGGCACCGACCATACCCGCACCCGCGACAACAATATCAAAGCGCTGCGACATTATAGATGGCCTCTTAACAGGGCATTGCCACCGAATGACATCCCCATGCCCGATAGCGCCACCTGTGATTTGAGCGGCGGCAGTAAATCAAGTGCCGCCAGGCTGCCAGCACGGAGGTGGTTTAGTAGCGGTAATCGATTCGAGAATAAACCCACCAGGCCATCTCCAAGGCGTACTACTCGATCTTGTTCGGCTTTCCGGATTGATTCATATTCCGCCAGCACATCGAGATCACTCAGAACCCTGCCTCCGAGTAAATCGTATAAGGTTGCAATATCACGCAAAGCCAGGTTAAAACCCTGCCCGGCAACTGGATGCAGAGCATTTGCGGCATTCCCGATTAGCAAACATCGACCCTTAGTGAGCTGCCGTGCTTCAACTCGTTGTAAATCAAAACTAAATCTTTGTCCGATCGCTTCGATATAACCCATACGAAAACCGAAGCACCGCTGAAGTTCATCAATAAACACACCATCATCGAGTTGCATCAAAGCCTCGGCATTCTCGATATTGCGCGTCCACACACAGGCATAACGCTTGCCACCAAGCGGCAATATGGCCAGCGGACCCTGCTCGGTGAAGCGCTCGTACGCCATGGCATCGACCGGCTTGCTAAACTCAAGATTGGTAATAATAGCGGCCTGCCCATAGTCGACCGTATTATGCTCGACACCCAGCTGTTCACGCGCGCTAGAATTTGCCCCATCTGCAATGATGGTCAGGCTCGACAGTTGCTGGTAGTGCTGATCTTCAAATTGATAGCCAACTCGCGATTCGTCACCGGTCTCGATTGATTCGAACTGAGCGCAGGTGAGCAATTCGATATTGTCACTAGCCTCAACCTTCTCCAGCAAGCTAGTCGCCAGCAAGCGGCTTTCGATAACATAACCCATGGCATCCAGCTCGAGTTCGCTGGCACTTAATCGCGTCACGCCCCAATGTCCCTGGCTAGAGACATGGATATTACGGATCGCAGCGGCCTGTTTTTTAATCGATTGCCAGACCCCTAACGCTCTGAATATCTGTACGCTCGAATACGAAACTGCGATTGAGCGGGCATTCAGCCCGCCGCTCTCGGGATGGTGCAAGCTGGAAGCCTCGATTATCTTGATTTTTTGCCCGCTAGTTTGCAACGCGAGCGCCGCACTTAATCCGACCAACCCACCACCGACGATAGTGATGTCAGTGAACTCGGTCTTTATATCGCTCATTTATTTGGCCATCAGTGCTTCGACATCTTTGACGTTCTTCGGCAACGCTTCGGTCAGCACCTCGTGCCCGTCTTTGGTCACCAACACATCATCTTCAATGCGGATACCTATATCCCACCATTTACGATGCACACCTTTGCTATGCGCCGGGATATAAATACCGGGTTCGACGGTTAGCGTCATGCCGGGTTCTAATAATCGCCATTGATCGCCAACCTTGTAATCACCGACATCGTGCACATCGAGGCCCAGCCAGTGGCCAGTGCGGTGCATGTAATACTTACGATAAGCCTGATCCTTGATGAGCTGCTTCGGACTGCCTTTTAGTAGCTTAATTTCTGCCAGACCCTTTGTAATGACCCGCACGGCAGCATTATGCGGGTCGTTCCAGTGGTTGCCCGGCTTCACCTTTTTGATCGCCGCCTTCTGAGCCTCTAGTACGATTTCGTAAACCTCTTTCTGAGCAGCGCTGTATTTACCGTTTACTGGAAAGGTTCGGGTAATATCTGAGGCATAACCCTGTACCTCGCTGCCAGCATCAATCAATAGCAGATCCCCGTCCTTCAGAGCATCACTGTTTTCCGTATAGTGCAGAATACAGCCGTTGGCACCACCCCCGACTATGGCTGAATACGCATGCTGCGCATTATGTTTTCGAAAGACATAATCAAATTCGGCGTGAATTTGAAACTCATGTTTGCCGGGACTACAGGCCTGCATGGCAAGTTTATGTGCTTCTACACTAATCGTTGCTGCCTTGCGCATTAAGCGCAACTCTTCGCGACTCTTGAACAAACGCATATCGTGCAAAAGATAGTCGAGTGCAACGAATTCCGAAGGCACGTGCATGCCGGTGCGTGATTGCTCACGAATATGACTGACCCAGTCGATGAGCCGCTTATCGAAATCAGAATACCTGCCCATGACGTTGAATATCGCATCGGTGCCTTCGAGCAAGCCCGGCAAAATATCGTCGATATCGTCGATCGGGAAAGAATCGTCGGCGCCGAAATTTTCTATCGCGCCTTCCTGTCCGGCTCGCCGTCCGTGCCAGGTTTCCTGCTCTGGGTCTTTTTCTCGGCAAAACAGGACATATTCACCGTGTTTACGACCCGGCATTAAGACCATCACCGCATCCGGTTCGTTAAATCCGGTCATATAGAGAAAGTCGCTGTCCTGGCGGAAGGGAAAATCAACGCTACGATTTCGGGTCACCTGAGAAGCAGAGGGTAAAATGGCGATGGTATTTTTGCCCATCATCTTCATCAACTGACTGCGGCGACGCTTAAACTCGGTTTGCTTCATTTTTTCCTCTATCTAACTTGCTCTATCTAACCAGTCTTAACTAAACTGTCCTGACTAAACTGGTAGTTACTGTAATTGAGGGGCTGGCGTGACTGGATTAACAGCTTCGTTTAACGTTAATACCGATAGGCGAACATGCTCAGCTATCTCCACGAACTGCAGTTCAGCTTCTTCAGACTCGTCTTCCTGATGGCTGAGCTTACTGATTTCCAGCATGTCTGACAAACACTCCTCGGAAAGTTCGTCGAGGCGACCGTTTTTAGCCAGCCCAGTGACGCCCACCGCATAGAGAAATCCCTGACACCAGCTCGACAAGCCGAGTAATCGATTGCCGAAATCTTCGGATTCGTCGGGTAATAATAACTCGAAAGACATGTCTTCGGTATTCACCAACTCTCGAGTATCCTCGAATAGCTGCTTTAGCAATTTAAGTTGCTCAGCAGCGAGCACATCACTGCTATCCGGCAGGTCGTCCAACGTATGTTTTAACCAGGTAGCCATATCATATCTGTCCAGCAACAACCCGCATAAAGTGCCGTGTGTTTCTGCGGCATCGACATTGGCACCCAGTTTATTCAGTGCCATTTGCACGGTATCGAAATCTAGCATTGTAGAAATATCACAGTTTTGTATAATTTTTCTATTCTATCACTCGCCGGGTGCGGTAAAAAACACATTTTAGGCGCTAACACCAGTTGACT